>NZ_JBHYXZ010000121.1:0-27669 GCF_042752395.1 Actinosynnema sp. NPDC059335
CGGCCCCGGCCCGACCCGCGGACTGGGCCGTGGGGCGGCGGCCGGGCGTCGTTGCCCGACAGCCGCCGCACGGGTCCGGGGTCAGCAGGCGCCGTTCGACTCCTTCAAGCCGTTGTTGGCGCCCGCCGTGCGGCTCACGATGTCGGGCACGCACTCGGTCCGGTCCAGGGTGTAGCCGTAGGGGATGCTCACCGTGGTGGTGGACTTGACGTCCGGACCGGCGGGGTTGGTGTCGGCGCCGGGGGCCGACCAGGTCACGTTGTCGAAGATGTTCCCGCCGACCTGCCAGTACCCGGCCTCGTCGGTGTAGAACGTGCCGAGGACGTCCTTGGAGTTCTTGAAGTAGTTGTTGTCCACCTTCGCCTTCGCCCCGGCGCGGGAGTTGATGCCGGATTCGTTGAGGCTCACGTAGTGGTTGTTGTAGATGTGCGCGATCCCGCCCCGCAGCAGGGGGGTGCGGGAGTCGATGTTCTGGTACAGGTTGTGGTGGAACGTGACGAAGCCGTTGGAGCGGTCGCTCTCGCTGGACCCGATCAGCCCGCCGCGACCGGAGTTGCGCAGCGTGCTGTAGGACAGGGTCACGTACTGCGTGTCGTCCTTCATGTCGAACAGGCCGTCGTAGCCCTCGGACTCGCCGCCTGACGCGAGCAGGTTGACGTGGTCCACCCAGATGTTGCGCACACCGCTCTCCATGCCGATGGCGTCGCCGCCGTTGGACGTGGGGGAGCCGGACTTCTTGACGTTCTGGATGGTGACGTTGCGGATGATGATGTTGCGGGACTCGCGGATGTGGATGCCGATCTGGTCGAACACCGCCCCGGCCCCGACGCCGATGATCGTGACGTTGCTGATCCGCTTCAGCTCGATGACACCGGCCGCGGTCTCGCAACTGCTGCCCGAGACCTTGGCGGTGTTGCCGTGGTTGATGGTGCCCTCGACCTGGATGGTGATCGGCGTCGAGCTGCTAGCCCGGCTGCACAGGGCCTGGTGGATTTGCGTGCCGGTGGTGGCCCGGACCGTCGCCCCGCCCTGACCGCCGGTGGTCCCGCCGTTCTGCGACGCGTACCCGGTCGCGACGCCCGCGGGCGGGTTCGACGTCGTCGTGGTGGTGGTCGTCGTGGAAGTCGTGGTGGTCGTGGTCGACGTCGAGGTGGACGTGGACGTCGAGGTGGACGTGGAGGTGCCGGTGGTTTGCCCGGTGCACGTCACGCCGTTGAGCTTGAACGACGTGGGCGAGGGGTTGGAGCCGGACCACGAGCCGTTGAAGCCGGGCGTGACCGACGCGCCCGTGGCCAGCGAGCCGTTGTAGCTCGCGTTGCGCACCGTCACCGCGCTGCCGGACTGCGAGAACTCGCCGCCCCACAGCTGCGTCACCCGCTGCCCGGCCGGGAACGACCACTCCAGTGTCCACCCCGACAGGGCGTCGCCCAGGTTCGTCACGGTGACGTTGGCCCCGAAACCGCCCTGCCACTGGCTGGTCACCGTGTACTCGACCCGGCACCCGGCGGCCGCGTTGGCGGCGGAACCGGCCGCCACCACCAGGCCGGCGGTCAGGGCCGCCACCGACACGGCCGCGGCCACACCGGCGGTCCGGCTTTTCGTGCGCTTGTCCATGCGCAGACTCATGCGTCGCCTCCTTGCGAGCAGGACTGACCCACAGCGATCCCCGACGGCACCGATCGCGCGACAACGGCGAAAACCACCGGTGACGCCGCTGTCTGGGAGCGCTCCCAGCGAGCATTGCGCAGGCTTGCGAAACAAGCAACAAGATTCACGGTGATGAACGGACCGGGGCGTTCACCTGCGTGAACACCTCAACCTTCGGGAGCCGGCCGGGTCGCGGAACCCAATTCCGCTTCACCTACGTGACCGCCGGAAGAAAGATTCCGACAAGGCGCGGTCGGGATTCCGGCGCATTTCGGGGAAACGCGCCGCGCCCTGGTTCACGTCCGCTCGATCTCACCGCGCAGGTGGGCCACGATCGCGTCGACGGTCGGGAAGTCCCACGCCAGCGTGGGGTCCACGAGGATCCCCCAGCGCTCCTCGATGTCCACGCACAGCCCCATGGCGTGCACGGAGTCGAAGCCCAGCGACCGCAGCGCCACGTCCGCGTCGACCCGCGACGGGGGCAACCCGAGGTAGCCCGCCACCGTGTTCACCAACCACGCCCTCAACGCCTCGTCAGACACGCTTCCCCTCCCGGTCGGCGACGACGGCGGCGACCGCGGGCGACAGCACGCTGTGCAGCGCCGGCAGCCCGCCACCGAGGAACAGGTCCCGCATGTGCCTTCGGCGCACCTTGCCGCTCGTGGTGCGGCGGACCGTGCCCGGCCGCACGACCACGATGCTCACGGACACGCCGACCTGCCGGGTCACCACGTCGAGCACGGTGTCGGCGAACTCGCGCGGATCGGCCCGCGAGGCCCGGCGCACCTCCTGCACCAGCACCACGTGCTCGCCCGCGTCGGCGTCGCGCACGCCGAAGGCCGCGCCCGTGCCCGCGTCCGGGTGCGCCTCCCGTGCCGCGAACTCGATGTCGTGCGGGTACAGGTTCCGGCCGCGGACGATGATCAGCTCCTTCAGCCGCCCGGTGACGTACAGCTGGCCGTCGAGGAGGAACCCCAGGTCGCCGGTCCGCAGCAGGCGGCCGTCCGGGCCGGTGACGAAGGTGGCGCGCGTCGCGGCCGGATCGCCGTGGTAGCCCGCGGCCAGGCTCGGCCCGGCCACCGTGATCTCGCCGATCACGCCGTCGTCCAGGGCCGCGCCCGTCACCGGGTCGGCGATGCGGACGTCCATGTCGCCCGGCTCGCCGCACCCGACCAGGGGCACGCCGGCGGCGTCCGGCGTGGGCACGACCCGGCCGGCGGCCAGCGACGCCGCGGTGAACGTGCGGACGGTCGGGCCGCGGCCGCGCGCCGTGCAGGTGACCACCAGCGTGGACTCGGCGAGCCCGTACCCCGGGTTCAGCGCGGTGCGCCGGAACCCGACCGGCGCGAACCTGTCGACGAACGCGTCCAGCGTGGAGATCCGGATCGGCTCGGCGCCGCTGACCGCCATCGTCAGGCACGACAGGTCCAGCCCGGCGAGTTCGTCGTCGCGGATCCGGCGCGTCGCCCACGCGTAACCGAAGTCCGGGGCCACCGTCCAGTCCACCCGGTGGTCGCTGATGGCGCGCAACCAGCGGATCGGCCGGGCGACCACGGACTCCGGCGAGAGCAGGACCAGGTCCGCCCCCGCGTGCAGGGCCTGCAACTGCAGACCGACGAGCCCCATGTCGTGGTGGTGCGGCAGCCAGCCGCCGATCCGCCGGACGGGGACGTCGCCGCTGATCCTCCGGAACACCTCCAGGTTGTGCGTCAGGCCCCCGTGCGTGACCTCGACGCCGCGCGGCCGGCTGGTCGACCCGGAGGTGTACTGGAGGTAGGCGACGGCGCGGGGATCCACGTCCGGCGGTCGCCAGGAGTCGGGGGACGCCGTCGCGTCGAAGGTCCGCGCCGACAGGTCGGCCAGCGCGGCCACGTGCGCCTCGTCGGTGAGCACCAGGCGTGCGCCGGAGTCCTCCAGCAGCAGGTCCACCCGGTCCACCCGCGACGAACCGGACAGGGGCAGCGGCGCGGGCACCGCCACCGCGCCCGCGTACAGGCAGCCCAGGAACGCGACGAGGAAGTCCAGCCCGGCGGGGTAGAGCAGCAGCACCGGTTCGCCCGCCATCCCGGACCCGGCCAGCCAGGACGCCACGGCCCTGGCCCGGCGGTCGAGTTCGAGGTGGGTCGCCACGACCGCCGGACCGCCGTCGGGGAGGTAGGCGACCGTCCGGTCGGGGCGCGGGCGCGCGCGGAAGCCGGTGACGAAGTCCGTCATTCGGGCAGCCCCTCGCGGACGTACCAGGAGATGAGCAGGTCGAGGATCCGGGGCGTGACGGGCGGCGGCTCGGCGTCCGCGCGGGACTCGAACCCGTACTCGTAGCGCAGGTAGGGGGAGGTGAACTTGCAGCGCATGTTGACGATCGCCTCGAACCTGTCGAACGGCTCGGCCTCGACCTCCGCCGCGGTGACGGCGACCAGCTCGACGGGCAGGTGCGCGGAGATCGCGGCGAACAGGTCCGGCACCGGCACCGCGACCGCCGGCACGAGGTGCCGCACCGGCCGGTCGAGCGGGCCGCCCGCCAGGGCCAGCAGCCGGTCCACGGTGCCGTCGATCGGGGTCAGGTGCAGCGCGGCCCTCGGGTGGCAGACGAAGCGGACGCGTCGGCCGGGGGTGCGCCTCGCGAACAGGGCGATCACCCGGAGGAAGTCGTACAGCCCGAGGTCGGTCAACGCCCGACCCGTTCCGGAGTGGCCGACCATGACACCCAATCGAGTGACAAGCACGTCACCTCGCTGCGCTAACCCGGTCCGGGAGAGTGCTACCTCGGCCATCCTCTTGGAGTGTTCGTAGTCATTTCTGAACTCGGACGGGTGACCGTATTCGGGCCATTTCTCCAACGCTCTACCGTGCGTGGTCCCGTGTTGGTACGCCGTGCTGACGTGGACGTACCGGGAACCGGGTTTCGCGTGCCGGGTGAACGCGGCCACGGCGTTGGCCGAGCCGATCACATTGACGGCGTGCAACTCGGCCTCGCGGCGCGGGAAGAAGGTGATCAGAGCGGCGCTGTGCCAATATGTGCAAGGCTCGGAAAATACATCGGGGCCTGATATTCCCAGCTCCGGTTCGGCCAGCGAGAACGGTCTGACCTGCACTTTCTCCACCAGGTCCGGGTTCAGGTGCAGCGTGGTCAAGGCGTCGGAGATCCTTCTCCGGACCACTTCCCCGCTGGCGCGCGCCAACGCGATCACCGAGTCGCCGCGCGCCACGAGCGCGCCGATCAGATGGGAGGCCACAAACCCATTGGCGCCATCTACCACGTGGTCTGCCATCGACAACCTTCCTGTGGCCCCGTCGCGGACAACAGCGTTAGTATCGCCGGATCAATGCCCCGGGAGAAAGAGTGGCACGCCATGCTCAACGAACTCCTGAAGCGGAAACTCGCCCACCTCTTCGCCCTGCTGGACGTGGATGACGACGGCACCATCGACAGGATGGACTACACGGCTTCCGCGGACCGGCTCGTCACCGCGTTCGGGTACGCGCCGGGCTCGCCGGAGAGCGAACGCGTCCGGGAGCGCTACAACACCCTGTGGGAGGAAGTCACCCGTCCGATGGACACCGACGGGGACGACCGGGTCGACGTCGACGAGTACTCCTCGGGGATGGACCGGTTCGTGACCGAGTCGGACGACGGCTACCGCACCCACATCGCGCCGGTCGCCGACGCCTTCTACGACCTGATGGACGTCGACGGCGACGGCCGGATCACCAGGACCGAGTACGTGCGCATGGCGGCCAGCGCCTTCCGCCTGTCCGAGGACGCGGGCAACACCGCGTTCGACAAGCTCGACCTGGACGGCAACGGCTGGCTGGACCGCGCCGAGCTGCACGCCGCCAACGAGCAGTTCTTCCGCAGCTCGGCGGAGGACGCCCGGGGCAACTGGATCTTCGGCCCGATCGCCGCCTGACCGGGACCTGTCGGGTGTGGGCCTTCCGTCCGCGCCACGCCCGACAGTATCCGGCCCCCGGCCCCCGGCCCCCGGTCCGGGCTCCGGGTTCCTGGCCCCGCTCCAGGGCTCGGAGCTTCGCGCCGCGTGCTCGGGACCAGGGTCTCGGGCTCTCGGCCGCGCCTCTCGGTGCCGGTGTCCACCGATGCAGGGGCTGTGGCGGGGTCGCAGTGTGGGGGAGGAGGTCGGAGCGGGAGCCGCCGGTCGCCGGTGGCGTCGCCGCGGAGCGCCGTGACCGCCGTTCAACGCCTGGTGAACCGTAAGTAAAGTAACCTGGCAAAGGCGGCGGAGGGAGGGTCCGTGGCGAGGAGCCCGGTCTGGGCGAGCCGGCCGAAGACGCGTGGCCTGGTGCTGGACGTGATCAGGGCCGCGCGGACGATCAGCCGGGTGGAGCTCGCCGCGGCGACCGGCCTCACCGGGGCGACGATCTCCGAGGTCGTGCGCGAGCTGCTGGGCGACGGCCTGGTGGTCGAGGTGGGGCGCGGCGCGTCGACGGGTGGCAAGCCGCGCACGTTGGTCCAGCTCAACCCGTCCGCCCGGTACGGCGTGGGCGTCCAGCTGGAGCGCAACGCGTGCGTGATCGTGGTGGTCGACCTGGCCGGCCGCCCGGTGGCGCGGACGTCGTTCCGGGGCGTGGCGTCGATGTCGCCGGAGCAGGCTTTGCCGCTGGTGGCCTCCCAGGTGGACGCCCTGCTGACCACGGCGGCCGTGGAGCGCGACAAGGTGCTCGGGGTGGGCCTGGTCAGCTACGGCCCGCAGGACCGGCGCGCGGGGGTGCTGTTGACGCCGCAGCCGACCGAGGAGTGGTCCGACTACCCCGTCGCCCGGCGGCTCTCGGAGATCCTGGGCCTGCCCGTGCTGCTGGACAACGACGCCGCGGCGGCCGCCATCGGCGAGTACTGGATGGGCGCGGTCGACCCGCGCAGCACCTACGGCTGCATCTACATGGCCACCGGGATCGGCGGCGGCGTGGTGGTCGCCGGCGAGGTGTACCGGGGCAGCTCCTCGAACACCGCGGAGATCGGGCACATCTCGGTCGACGTCCACGGCGAGGAGTGCACCTGCGGCAACGTCGGGTGCCTGGAGAACTACGCCGGGCCCTCGGCGGTGGTCCGGCAGGCGTTGGCGACGCCCGGCCTGGCCCGGCGGCTGGCGCTGGACCCGGCGGGCGAGGACTTCCTGAGCGAGTTCTCCCGGATCGCGGCGGCGGCGAACGCCGGTGACGCCGAGGCCCGCGAGCTGGTCGAGCGGTCGGCGCGCTACCTCGGGCACGCCGCGGTCACCGTGGCGGCGCTGTTCGACCTGGACGCGGTCGTGCTGGCCGGGCAGAGCTTCGCGGTCGCGGGCTCGATCTACCAGTCGGTGATCCAGGAGCAGTTGGACCGGCGGTTGTTCGCCCGGCGGGCGCACCCGGTGCGGGTCGTGCCGTCGGTGAACGGGTCGGACGCGGCGGCGATCGGCGGAGCGGTCCTCGTCCTGCGGAACGAGCTGACCCGGGGCCGCTCCGGCGACGAGCCGCGCCCCGTGCCGCACGCCGCCGTCGCCGCACCGGCCGGGCCCGCGGGCGAGGTCTGACCGCGCCCGGCGAACACGGGCCCGGGTCGGCGCGGCCGCATTATTAGGCCGCCTGATTAACCGGTCAATACGACGGATGGCTCTGCCCGATCGGCGGCACTGCGGCATGCCGGGACGGCGTTTGCCCAGGGTATTGACTTAATTCGGCTAACTGAGTAACCCTCGGCGGTGGTCTGGCCCGAACCCGCGGGACGTGCGGCGGGCCGCAAGTCACCTGCACAAAGGAGTGCCGATGTCAGGAAGAGTCCGAAAGCGCCGCGCCGCGCTCGCCGCGGTGGGTGCCGTGGTCTCCATCGCGAGCACGGCCCTGATGGCGGCGGGCGGGTCGTGGGCGAGCGACGCGAGCGCGGCCCCGGCGTTCGCGTGCCGGGTCGACTACGCGACCAACGACTGGGGCAGCGGGTTCGGCGCCACCGTGAACATCGCCAACCTCGGTCCGGCAGCGGTCACCGGCTGGGCGCTGACCTACAGCTACACCGGGAACCAGACGCTCCAGCACGGCTGGAGCGGCGTGTGGTCCCAGTCGGGCAGGAAGGTCACCGTCGCCAACCTGGGCTGGAACGCCACCATCCCGGCGAAGGGCAGCGTCAGCGCGGGGGCGAACTTCTCCTACAGCGGCGGGAACGCCAAGCCGACCGACTTCGCCGTGAACGGGGCACCGTGCACCGGCGTCAACCCGACGACGACCACGACCACCACGACCACCCCGCCGGGTGACGGTCGCGCGCCGGCGCTGCGCGTGTCCGGGAACCGGATCGTCACCGCCGACGGCACGCCCTACCGGCTGCTGGGCGTCAACCGCTCCAGCGGCGAGTTCGCCTGCGTGCAGGGCAAGGGCATGTGGGACGGCGGCCCGGTGGACCAGGCGTCGGTCGACGCGATGAAGACCTGGAACATCCACGCGGTGCGGATCCCGCTCAACGAGGAGTGCTGGCTGGGCGTCAACGGCTCGCCCGGCGGCGCGACCTACCAGCAGAACGTCAAGGACTACGTCAACCTGCTGGTGGCCAACGGCATCAACGTGATCCTCGACCAGCACTGGACCTGGGGCGCGTACACCAACAGCCCGGACTGGCACTGCAAGGACGAGCACGCGACCTGCCAGAAGCCGATGCCGGACGCGCGGTACTCGCCGCAGTTCTGGGCCGGCGTCGCGTCCGCGTTCAAGGGCAACGACGCGGTCGTCTTCGACCTGTTCAACGAGCCGTACCCGGAGATGGCCGCCGACTGGGACAAGACCCTGGGCTGGCAGTGCTGGCGCGACGGCGGCGCCTGCGCCGGCCTGCCCTACGAGGTCGCCGGCATGCAGGACCTGGTCGACGCGGTCCGGTCCACCGGGGCGACCAACGTCCTGATGCTGGGCGGCCTGGAGTGGGCCAACGACATGCGGGAGTGGTTGGCGCACAAGCCGACCGACCCGGCGAACAACCTCGCCGCGTCCTGGCACGCCTACAGCTTCAACGCCTGCGCCACCGAGTCGTGCTGGGACGCCCAGATCGCCCCGCTCGCCCAGCAGGTCCCGGTCGTGCTCGGCGAGTTCGGCCAGGACGACTGCGGCTTCGACTACATGCAGCGGGTGGTGGACTGGGCCGACGCGCACCACATCGGCTACCTCGCGTGGACCTGGAACCCGTGGGGCTGCACCACGGGCGCGGTGCTGATCAAGGACTGGAACGGCACGCCCGAGCCCGGCGTCGGCGAGGGCCTCAAGGCACACCTCCTCTCCGTCACGCCCTAGCCCTCGCGCTCCTCGGCCGGCCCGCCACCACCCCGGCGGGCCGGCCGACGCCTTCCGCCGACCGGCGCGGATCACCCGGTCGTGCGAAGGGTCGCGGCCGCGTCGGGAACACCCGCCCGGCGGCGCGCGAGACTGGGGCGACCGACCGCGAACGGAGGCGCCATGGCGATCGACCCGCAGGAGATCTACGGCCGCTACCTCCGGGCCGGCGCGCTGGGCCGGGACGCCGACGCGCTCGCCTCCCTCTTCGCCGAGGACGGCGTGCTGGAGTCGCCGCTGGTCCCCGAGGGGCACGTCCACCCCAGGCGGCTGGTCGGCCGGGAGGCCATCCGCGCCGGCATGGCCGCCTACTACCGCCGGTCCGCGGGCGCGCCGGGCACGGTCGACGTGGCCAGGTCCCGGTACGTGCTGCACCGGACCGACGACCCGGACGTGTTCATCGCCGAGGTGGACCCGGTGCTCGACGTGGCCGGCCGGACCGTGGCGCTGTCCCTGGTGCAGATCTTCCGCCTGCGCGACGGCGAGATCACGTTGCTGCGCGACTACTTCGCGCCCGACGCGGTGGTGTGACGCCGGGGACGCGCACCGGGCGGGGTTGACACCCGAGGCTAACGGCATTAGCTTTTTGGCTACAGACGTTAACCGAGCGGGGTGCATGGGCATGACCGAGTTCCTGGAGATCGACGGCGGACGGCTCGCCTACGACGTGATCGGCGAAGGGCCGCTGATCGTGCTGGCCCACGGCATGGGCGACAACCGCGCCGCGTACCGGGACATGGCGGCCACGCTCGCCGGGGCCGGGTACCGGGTCGCCACCGTCGACCAGCGCGGTCACGGCGAGTCCAGCGCCGACTGGACCTCCTACACCCGGACCGACTCGGCGGAGGACCTGCTCGCCGTCGTCCGGCGGCTGGGCGGTCCGGCCGTGCTCGTGGGCCACTCCTTCGCCGGCGGCGCCGTCGCCATCGCGGCCGCCCGGGAGCCCGAACTGGTCACCGCGATCGTGCAGATCAGCCCGTTCACCCGGGCGCAGAGGGCGGACTTCGGCGGCCTGGTCCGCAACGCCCGCTACCGCAAGGGCATGGCGTTGCTGCTGGGCGCGGGGATGTTCCGCAGCGTCGGGCTGTGGCTGCGCTACCTCGACCACGCCTACCCCGGCGCCCGGCCCGAGGGCATCGCCGAGCACATCGCCGCGGTCGAGGCCGACCTGCGCCGACCCGGCCGGATGGCGGTGCTCGGCCGCATGGGCACGTCCGCGCCCACCGACGCGGGCGCGGTGCTCGGCGACCTGCGCTGCCCCGCGCTGGTGGTCGAGGGGTCGCTGGACCCCGACTGGGCCGACCCCCGCGCCGAGGGCGAGGGCGTCGTGGCCGCCATGCCGGCGGGCCTGGGCCGGGTCGAGGTGGTCGAGGGAGCGGGCCACTACCCGCACGTGCAGTTCCCGGCCGAGGTCACCGCGGCGGTGCTGGCGTTCCTCGGGGCGGGCGCCCGTGGCTAGGGCCGCGCTGTCCGCCGCCGCGGTCGTCGACGTGGCGTTGCGCCTGGTGGACGAGGAAGGCGTCGCCGCCCTGACCCTGGCCGCGGTGGCCTCGCGTGTGGGCGTGGCGACGCCCTCGCTCTACAAGCACGTCCGCAACCTGGCGGAACTGCGCGCGCTCATGTCCGCGCGGATCATGGACGAGCTGTCGGAGCGGATCGGGAGCGCGGTGCTCGGCCGCTCCGCCGACGAGGCGGTCCGCGCGCTCATGACGGCCTGGCGCGACTACGTGCTGGCGCACCCGCACCGCTACGCGGCGCTGGGCCAGGCGCCCGAGCCGCGGGTCGCGGAGGCCGGGGAGCGGCTGGTCGGCGTCATGCTGGCCACCCTGCGCGCCTACGACCTGGACGACACCGCCGTCGTCCACGCGGTCCGGTGCCTGCGCGCGGCCGTGCACGGCTTCGCGGTGCTCGAAGCGGAGCGCGCGTTCCAACGGCCCGAGAAGCTGGACGAGACCTACGACATGCTGATCCGCATGGTGGTCGCGGGTTTGGGAACGGCGGACCGGCGTCCCTGAACCGGTGACGGGACACCGGAAACATGTGGACCATTCAGTAGCGAAGTGCTCGGATATTCGGGCGACCCGGGTCGTTCCTTTCGGCCGCCCGCCGCGCGGTGGTGCGCATTCCGCTCACCGCGCCCCATTCCCGGCGGCCATCCGGGTGAAGATGCGCGGTGTCGCGTAGCGGCCGGTCCGGGAGTGGCGATGACCGGTTCGGAGGTGGGGTTGCCGTCTCCCGGTCGATTCCCGGGAGGGCGGGTGGTCCGGCGTCGGCCGCCCGTGGCGAAGGCGGGCGGATCCACCGCCGGAATCCGGGTGGTCCCGGATCGCATCGAACCGGTGGCCGGGCGCGGCTTCCCGGTGATTCCCGCCCGGCCGCGCCGTCGTGGCCGATCACCGTTGCCGACGTAGTCAACCTTGGGGGCCGCTGTGCGTCGTGACCATTCCCTGCCGACCTACGAGCAGCTCTTCGGGGCGCTCGACTTCCGCGCGGTCGACGAGGGGCGCTCGGTCTACTCGCCGGCGGCCTACCTGGCCGACCTGCTCGAACTGATCGACGACAACTTCGCCGGCGACCCGCTCACCGGCGCGGACCGGCGGCCGGACATCGCGACGATCCCGCTGGACGGCGAACACGCCTACACGGAATTACCGTACCTGGACGTGGTGAACCGGGTGCTCGCCGCGGTCGTGGGCCCGGACGCGCACGCGGAATTGACGCGGCTGAAGTTCCCGTTCGCCCTCCCGTTCGACCTGGACCGGGAAAAGGTGCGCCGCTACCTGCGCCACTTCCGGGTCGGCCCGGTCGAGCTGTACGAGTTGTTCGCGCGCCGGTCGGACCGCGACGTCGTCGCCCGCGAGTTCCTGGGTCTTTCCGCCGCCGACGTCGCGCTGGTGACCACGGTCGTCACCGACCCCGCGGACCTGCTGGCGAACTACTACGGCGTGGACGGCTCGTTCGCCGATCTGGAGGACGTCCCCGCCTTCGTCCGCGCCACGCGGCTGACCGCCACCGAACTCGACGCCCTGGTCACCCTGGGCGCGGACGCGTTCGTCCACCAGGGCGGGCCGCGGGTGGCCCTCGACCCCGGGGGCCGGCGACTGGTGTGGGGCGACGGCTCCGCGCCCGTGCCGCCGGAGTGGTTCGAACGGGTCGGCAGGTTCGTGCGGCTGGCGCGCCGGACCGGTCTGACGCTCCCCGAGACCGACGTGGTGCTCCGCCGCTGCTGCGGCAACCGGATCGACCCGGCCGCGCTGCGCGTGCTGGCCGTCGTCGTCCACCTGCACCGCGCCCTGGACCTCCCGGTCGACGTGGTCACCGCCCTCGCGGGGCCGCTCGACGGCGACCTGTTCGAGCGGGTGTTCAACGAGCCGTTCGCCGCCGAGCGCACGGTGATCGCCGGTCCCGCGACCCCGCCGGTGGACGGCGTGCGCGTGCTCGGCGCCCCCGGCGACGTCCTCGCGCCGCGCAACCAGGAGTACCGCGCCCGCGTGGGCCGCGCGGTCGGCCTGTCCGAGGCGGACCTCGTCACCACCGTCCGGCGCGTGCGGCAGCGGTACCCCGGCACGGTGGCCGGCTCCGGCCCGTTCGACCGCGACGGGATCGGCCTGGACGCGCTGTCCCTGCTGCACCGGGTCGGGCGGCTGACCCGGGCGCTCGACGTCACCGCGACCGAGCTGTTCGACGTGCTGGACGCGCTGGGCAACGACCCGCTGAGCGTGCGCGCGAGCGCCTTCGGCGGCCTGCTCGACACCGAACCGCCCACGGCGGACCCCTACGCGCTGCTGGAGGCGCGTGACGTCGGCTCGGGCCTGTGCCTGGCGCAACTCCTGCTCGGCGTGGTGCGGTGGATGCGGGCGCTCGGCGTGGACGGCTCGGAACTGCGCGACGTCCTGGGCCGCACGGCGCCGGGTGAGGTCGACGAGGACTGGGACGCGGTCCGCGCCCGGTTGCACGACGCGCTGGACGAGGTCGGCCTGACCCCCGACCTGTTCGTGTCCGAGCGGTTCGGGCAGCGCGCCGCCCAGGTCCTGCACGACGTGCTCGTCCAGTCCGACGGGGTCGTCGCCCGGGACCACCGCGTGCTGCGGCTCGACCCCGCCCTGGTCGGGACGGCCGCGTACGACGCGGTGACCGACCTGGCGGCGATCACCGAGGAGGACTTCCGCGGGCTCGGGCTCGCCGCGCCGTTGGCCGGCAAGGTCTTCACCAACCTCGTGCTCACCGGCCTGCTGGACCCGTCCGGGACGCTGCTGCCCGAGCGGCTGCCGACGACGGCCGCGCGGTTCCGGCTCACGACCGACTTCTCCGCGGTCCGGGAGCCGCTGTTCGCCCTCGTCGCCGAGTGCTGCGCGGCCGACCCGGCGGCCCTCTACCCCTCGGACCTCACGACGCTGGGCGGGCTCACCGACGAGCAGCGGGCCGAGCTGTACGACAACCTGGTCGTGCTCGGCCACCTCGACCCGTCCGGCGAAGTCCGCGCGCCGGAGTTCTTCGCCGACCGGGGGAACGCCGCCGGGTTCGCGGTCGACGTGCCCCTCGACGCCGTCGCGGCGGACGTGTTCGACCTGCTGCGCGACCTCGCCGACCGCGCGCGGACCGAGCCGGTCCCGGTCGACCCGGAGGTCTTCGCCGACATCGCGCTCACCGCGCGGCAACGGGCCGACCTGCTGGAGAGCCTGCGGTTCAACGGCTACGTCGACGGCGACGACAACTACGTCGACCCCGCGGCGCTGGCCCGGCTGACCCTCGACGGGTTCGGCCTCGCCGTGACGTTCCACCCGCACCGCGCGGCCGTCCTGCGCGCCGTCCAGGGGCAGCTCGCCGCGGCCCGCACGGCCGCGCTCACCGTGGACGCGGACCGGTTCGGCGAGATCGCCGACCACGCCGCCGCCCGCGCCGTCGCCGAGGCCCTGGCCGGCGCCTACCTCCACGACAACGTGGTGCCCGAGGAGCTCCGGGCCTTCTTCGCCGACCCGGACAACGTGGTGTCGCCGGCCGGCTCGCCCTGGGAACGGCTGTTCCCCGCGGGCGACCTGGCCGCGATCACCCGCCGGATCGCCACCGTGCTGACCGACCAGCGGCCCTACCGGTTCGACCTCGACGCCCTCGCCGGGCTGGGCTTCGACGCCGACGAGACCGCCCGGCTGGTCGCCGTCCTCGTCGCCCGCGGCGACCTCCACGACGACCTCGCGGTGCCCGAGGAGCGGCTGGCCTGGTTCGCCACGCCGTCCAACGCCCTCGGCTACACCCTGCCCGGCCTGGAGGACTACGCGGCCGACGTCTTCGCCCTGCTGCACACCGCCGCCCGCGAACTGCTCGCGGGCGGCGAGGAGGTCACCGCGGCCCTCACCGCCCGGGCCGGCGTGCAGCGCGACGCGCTGCTGGGGGTGCTGGCGGACGCGACCGGGCACCGCGCGGCCACGGTCGAGGCCCTGTGCGCGGGGGTCTGCGGCAGCGTGGCCGAGGCGTTCGACGTGCTGCCCGCGGCGGGCTCGGCCGGCCGCCGCGCCTACCACCGGATCCGGCGGTTCGCCCTGCTGGCCGCCCGGCTGGGGCTCGACCCGACCGGGATCGGCGTCGCCTTCCACGACCAGGACCTGGCGGGCAAGTTCCCCGAGCCGCTGGTGCTGCCGGCGGGCGTCGACCGCGTCGACGCCCTGCTGGAGTCCGCCGACGGCAACCGCTACCTGTTCCACGGCACGGCGTGGTGGGCCTACCCGCAGGGCGCCGACACCCCGACCGGGCCGTCCGCGCCGCTCGCGGAGCTGTCACCCCGGTTCGCCGGACTCCTCGGCGTGGACGCCGCCTTCACCGACGCGCAGGGCACGGAATGGCTCGTCGGGCACGACGCCGCCGGGTCGCACACCTTCACCCGCGCGCCCGGCGCCGGGCACTGGGACCGCCGCCCGCAGGTCTGGGGCGCGGTCCGCAACGCCTTCGACGCCGAACCGGCCCGGATCGACAGCGCCTTCGTGGACGACGAAGGCCGGACCTACCTGTTCCGGGGCGACCAGTACGTGCGCTACTCCGGCCCCGACCTCGCCTTCGTGGACGAGGGCTACCCGCGCGCGATCGGCGAGTGGTGGGAGGGGGAGGGGCGGCACACGCCGCTGCCGGAGCGGTTCCGGACCGCGGTCGACGCGTCGTTCCAGGACCGCGACGGCACGACCCACCTGTTCTCGGGCGATCGCTGCCTGGCGGTCGGCGACGTGCTCGGCGAGCGCCCGACCGCCGAGGTCTGGGGCCGGGTGCGCAACGCCCTGGCCGACACCGGCCGGGTCGACGCCGCCTACGCCGAGGCGTCGTCGGTCGTGCTGTTCTCGGGCAACCAGGTGGTGCGCTACTCGGACAGCATCGAGAACGACGGCGTGCTGGTCGACGAGGGCTACCCGCGCGCGATCGAGTCCCACCTGCCCGGTGTGCCGGTCGGGTTCGACGGCGCGCTGGACGCGGCCTTCGCCGAGCCGTCCGGGGTGGTGCACCTGTTCAAGGACGGCCGGACGGTCGCGTTGGAGCCGGGCGGGACCGGTGCGCCGGTCCGACCGGGCCCGACCGCGGGGCGCTGGGGCGTGCTGGCGCCGACGCTGGCCGACGGCGTGGTCGACTCCGCGTTCGTCGGCCTCGACGGGATGACCTACCTGTTCAGCGGCGACCGGTACCTGCGGTACTCCGGCTCCGACTACGCCGCGGTCGACCTGGGCCACCCGCGGCGCATCGCCCCGGACTGGGGCGGGCTGCGCCGCGTCGGCGCGTCGTTCGTGCTGGACGGCGCGACGCACCTGTTCGGCGCGGGCGGGTTGCTGTTCGACCTCCCGCCGGAGCACGAGCCCGACCTGGCCGCCGGCGTCGTGTCCCGGGCGCTGCGCGACCTGCTCCGGGAGCGCGGGATCGGCGTCGGCGCGGACACGCGGGTCACCGGTTCCGCCCCGCGGTGGCGCCTGGAGGCGGAACGCGGGATCAAGCTCGTCCTGCGGCGGGCGGCCGACCGGATCGAGGTGCACGCCGACCCCGAGCAGGACGTCCAGTACCACGTCCGCTACTCGACCCGCGACCAAGCCACGCCCGACGCCGGCTACCCGCGACCGCTGGCCGACAACTGGTGGAACCTCCCCGAGGGCGGGTTCACCACCGTGGACGCGGTGTTCACCGGCCGGGACGACCGGACCTACCTGTTCTCCGGCGACCGGTACGTCGTGTTCGACGCCAAGCGCCGCTGGTGGTCCGAGCCGAGACCGCTGGCCGAGCGGTGGGACAGCCTGCCGTTCGACCGGGTCGACGCGGCCTTCGTCGGCCGGGACGGGCGGACCTACGTCTTCTCGGGCACCCGCTACGTCCGCTACTCCGGCGCCGACCACACCGGAGTGGACGACCGGTACCCGGCCCCGAACACCGCCTTCTGGGGCAGGGTGGGCAACGCCATCGCCCGGCACGGCCGAGTCGACGCCACCCTGGTGCTGGACTCCGCCACGTACCTGTTCAGCGGCAACCAGTACGTCCGCTACGACGGCGCGGACCTCGCCACGGTCGCCGACGGCCACCCCCGGTCGATCGGGTCGCTGCGGCACGAGCCCCGGTTCGCGGGGCTGCCCGAACCGCTGACCGGCCCGGTCGAGGCCGCGTTCGCCGACCGGCGCACGGCCTACCTGCTGGTCGCGGGCCGCTGGCACGCCGTGTCGGACGCCCTGCACCGCCGCTACCCGGGGTTCGACGACGTCCGGTGCGCGTTCGTCGAGGACGGCGCGGTCCTCGCCGAAGGACCGGACGGCTGGCGGCGCTACAGCGCCCTGGAGGGCACGACGGTGACGAAGACCCCGGCGCGGCCGCGGGTCCTGCGCACCGCGCCCGCCGCCTTCCGCACCGGCCTGGACGCCGTGCTGCGCGGCGCGGACGGCAACACCTACCTGTTCAAGGGCACCAGGTGCTTCGACGTCCGGCTGAACCGGGAGTACCCGCTGGCCGAGGACTGGGGCCGCGGCCGCAACACCATCGCGCAGGACAACCGGGTGGACGCCGCGTTCGTCGGGCGGGACGGGCGCACCTACGTGTTCAGCGGCGACCAGTTCGTGGTCTACGAAGGCCCGCGGGCCGCGGACGCCGACATCGTCGGCGAGCCCCGGTCGATCGCCGAGCACTGGGCCGGCCTGACCGGCGTCACCCTGGCCTACGTCCGCGGCGGCCTGACCTACGTGTTCGAGCACCCGGACGCCGAGGGCGCCCAGCGCTACCTGGTGTTCTCCGGGACCGACTACACCCGGCCGGACGAGGGCTGCCCGCTGCGCGCCGACGCGACGTTCTGGGACGTCCCCGCCCACCTGCGGCCCGCCGGCTTCACCGCGCCCGACGCGGTGCTGTTCGAGGGCGAGAACATGCTGGTGATCACCGGGGACGAGTACCTGGCCCGGCACGAGGTCACCGGCGCGTGGTCGCCCGCCCGACCGGTGAGCAGGCTCTGGCCCGGCGTCGAGCGCGACTGGCCCGGACCGGTGACCGCCGCGTTCACGGCGCCGGCCGCGTTCGGGTCGGACGCCGCGACCTACCTCTTCTTCGCCGACCGGTTCACCCGCGTCACCGGGGGCGCGGTCGCGCCGACGCGCCCGATCCGCGACGCCTGGGGCCGGTCGCGCAACAACTTCGTGGCCGGCGGCGGCCGCGTGGACGCCGCGTTCGTCGCCGGGGACAGGACGTTCCTGTTCTCCGGCGACCAGTACGTCCGCTACACCGGCACCGCCTACCGCCACGCCGACCCCGGCTACCCCAAGCTCATCGCGGACAACCTCCGCGAGGAGGACGCGTTCGCGAACCTGCCCGACTCGTTCGAGGACGCGGTGGCCGCCCGGGTCGAGGCGGGCGCCGGCGCGGTGGTCGACGCCGTCGTGGCCAACCGGCGCACCGCGCACCTGTTCGTCGGCGGCGAGTGCCACGTCGTCTCACGCACCCTGACCGCCACCTACGACGCCGCCGGGCTGGGCCTCGGCCGGGTGCGCAACACGCTCGCCGAGCGCGGCCGGGTCGACGCCGCGCTGGTGGACGACGGCCGCACGTTCCTGTTCAGCGGCGACCAGTACGTGCGCTACTCCGGCGGCGACCTGGCGTTCGCGGACGAGGGCTACCCGCGCGCGATCGAGACCTCCCTGCCCCGGGAACTGGGCCTGGACGCCCTGCCCGAGCCGCTGCGCGACGGCGTGGACGCGGCGTTCCGCGGCGCCGACGGCGGCGTGCGCCTCTTCGCCGGCCCGCACTGGATCGACGTGCGGGCGCCCGAGGTCCGGCCGATCGCCGGCGTCTGGGGCCGGGTCCGCAACGCGTTCACCGACAACCCCGGCGTGGACGCCGCCTTCGTCGCCCCGGCCGGTGGCCTGCACGTGTTCCGGGACGGGCAGTACGCCCGCTACGGCGGCGACGACCTCCGCCACGTGGACGACGGGTTCCCCCGCACGGTGCGCGACGACTGGGGCGACCTGCCCACCGACATCGAGGAGCGCGTCGACGTCGCGTTCGTCCTCGACGGACGGACCTACCTCGGCCGGGGCGACCGCTACGTCCGCTACTCCGGCGGCGACCACCGGCAGGTCGACCGGACCTACCCCCAGCCGTTCCACCGCCGGTGGTCGGCCTGGGCGGACTACCGGTTCGAGGACCTGCGCACGATCACCCGGTTCGCCGACCTCGCCCGCACCCGCGACGGGCTCGCGGAGTTCGTCGCGACCGGGCCGGGCGCGGTCGCCGACCCCCACCTGCAGCTCGCCGAGATCATGGGCTGGGACGTGGAGGACGTGCGCTGGCTGCTCAGGCGTCGCGCCCTGCGCACCGGCGCACCCGACGACGACCGGGTCGAGCTGGAGACGGTGCTGAAGCTGGTCGACGTGTTCACCGCCGCCGACGCGCTCGGCGCGGGACCCGCCGCGGTCTTCGACGTCTGGTCGGGGCTGCACGGCGAGCGGCCCTCCGACGCCGCCGCGGCCGCGCTGCTGCACGACCTGCTCGCGCGCCGGCACAGCCCTCAGGACTGGGCGGTGCTCTCCCGCCAGGTCCACGACGAGCTGGCCGTGGCCGAACGGGACGCGCTGGTGGCAGCCGTGCTCGCCAGGACCGGCGCGGACACCTCCCGCGAGCTGTTCGAGCGGTTCCTGATCGACGTCGACATGGGCAGCCGGGGCACGACGTCCCCGATCCGGGAGGCCATCGCGGCCACCCAGCTGTTCCTGCACCGCTACTTCCTGGACCTGGAGGACGTCACGCCCGTCGGCGGGCAGGTGCGCGACCGGCTGCGGACGTGGTGGACCTGGATGCGCAACTACCGGGTCTGGGAGGCCAACCGCAAGGTCTTCCTGTACCCGGAGAACTACCTGCGCCCGGAGCTGCGGGACCGCAAGACCCCGGCGTTCGAGGCGCTGGAGGCCGACCTGCTCCAGGGCGAGGTCACGCCCGCGTCGGTGGAACTGGCCTACAAGCGCTACCTGGACGAGTACACCGAGGTGTCCCGCCTGGCCATCGCCGGCGGCCACGTCTACACCGCGGGCGCCGAGGACACCCGCGACCTGGTCCTGTTCGGCCGCACCCGGACCGAGCCGCGGCGCTACTACTACCGGCGTGCCCGGTTCCGCAGCGCGGACAAGCTCACCGGCTCGTGGGAGCCGTGGCTCAAGGTCGACGTGCAGATCGACGCGGACGAGGTCCACCCGGTGCACGCGTTCAACCGGGTGTTCGTGTTCTGGACCACGGTCGAGACCGTCCCGCCCGCCACACCGGCCACAACCACGCTGGCCACCCGTGACCAGGGCGACCGGCAGGAGGTCACCGCACCGCCCGCGACCGAGCACGTCCGGATCCACTACTCGTTCTACAACCTGGCCGGGGAGTGGGTGCCCGCGCAGACGTTGGCCATGGACACCCGCGGCGACGGCACGATCCACGACGTGCGGCTGGCCGTCGAGGTGGCGGGCCGGCACTCCGACGACCCCGAGTCGATCGCCGTGACCTGCACCTACTCGGTGATCACGACGACACCGGGCGGGCCCGGCGCGCCTCCGGTGCTGACCAGGGCGACGCACGTCCAGGCGTCCGCGTTGACCGCGGAACTGGTCGAGGAGGTGCTGCCGGTGCCCGCCCTCGGCGCGGGCCCCGCCGCCACCGACCCGCTCCGCGAGGTCCTGGCCCCGGCGGAGCTCGACGCGGCGGCCGGCGCGGACCCGGCGAACCGGCCCCGGCTGGTGCGGTTCACCAGCCCGAGCGGGGGCGACTACGGCCCCTGGTTCAGCATCGACCACAAGGGCGGCAGCTTCCTGTGCCGCCCGGCCGTCGTGGCGCCGGCCGAGCCCGTCGTGCCGCGCCCGCTCGCCGACCTCGGCCTGACCGGGTGGACCCGGGTCGACGCCGCGGTCGAGCTGCCCGGCGGCGTCCGGTACTTCTTCGACAACGAGGCCCACCGCTACCTCCGGATCACCGACGGCAGGCCAGGCGACGCCGGCGCCACCGCGGACCGCTGGGGGCGCGCGGTCACGCACCTGACCCGCACCGGCCTGGTCGACGCCGTCCTGCACCGCCGCGACCCCGACGGCGAGCACACCTACGTGTTCTCGGGCGGGCAGTACTTCCGCTACCGCGGTGTGTTCGGCGCGCTCGACCCCGGGTACCCCAAGGACCTCCTGACCAACGACGAGGGATTCCCGGCGTGGGCGCGGGTCGACGCCGCGTTCACCGACCTCAACGGCGTCGAGTGGTTCCACTCGGCCGCGGGCGGCGGCCGGATCGAGCGCGGCGACGACCTCGGCGCCCCGGCGACCGCCCTGTTCGGCGCGGGCTCCGGGCTCACCCGGTTCGACGCGGCGATCGTGGACGCCGAACGCCGGCTCACCTACGTGTTCGTCGGCGACGAGTACCTCCGGTACACCGGCAACCACTACGGGGCGCCCGACGAGGGCCACGCGCGCAGGTTCCCCGACAGCGGGGAGAACTTCCCGACGTGGGCGAGGATCGGCGCGGCCCTGCGGGTCCGCGACACGTCGTGGTACTTCGACGACGCCACCCTGACGTGCACCCGGGTCGAGGTCGAGCGGCCGGGCGAGGGCCGGCCGCCCCGCAAGCCCAAGGTCGTGGAGACGAGCTTCCCGAGCCGGGACCTGGCCCGCGGCGCCACCACCGGCGGGCTGACCACCGTGGACTCGGCCTACCTCGACGGCCCGCACCTGTACCTGACCAGCGGCCGGCAGCTGGTCCGCTACACCCTGCCCGCCCAGGGCGGCCCGGTGCCGGACACGGTCGACGAGGGCTACCCGGAACCGCTGGCGCAGCGGATCACCGCGGTGTTCCGGCGCGGCCCGCACCGCTACGCGTTCAGCGGCGCGTTCTACGCGCGGCTGTCGTCCGGCCTGACCGACGTCACCGGTTTCGCGCCGGTCGACGGCAACTGGGGCGACCTGCCGGAGAACTTCGCCGAGGTCACCGGCGTGCTGGACAGCGAGTCGGACCGGTGCCTGTACCTGTTCGCGGGCGGGAACCACCTCGGCTACCCGACCACGACGACGGTGCCCCGGCCGTTCGAGCGGGCCGCGCTGCCGATCGAGGTCGTCCGCCTGACCACGAGCACGGCCGCGCAGCTCAACCAGCGGCTGCTGGGCGGCGGCGTCGCGGCCCTGCTGGCGCCGGCCGGTCAGGAGCTGGACGAGCGCCCGGCGTTCTCGACCGAGCGGTCGGACCGCAACACCATCCGGCTCCGCGACGACCGGGTCGTGCCGGGCCGGCTGCCCGCGAGCGCCCACCTGGACTTCCAGAGCGCCAACGGCCTGTACTACTGGGAGATCTTCTTCCACGCGCCCGTCCTGATCGCGCAGGCGCTCAACGCCGCGCAGCGGTTCGCCGACGCGCGCCAGTGGTACGAGCACGTCTTCGACCCCACCGAACCCGACCGGTACTGGCGGTTCCTGCCGTTCCTCGCGGTGGACCTCGCCGCGCTGGCCGACCGGTCGCGGCGCGACCTCGCGGAACTGGCGGGCAGGCTCGCCGCCGCCGGGTTCGACGAGCCGGCGGGCCTCGCCGCCGAGCTGGACGAGGTGCTGGCCGACCTGGAGCGGCTGACGCCCGCGTTCCGCGAGAACCGCCCGCTGGACGGCGGGGAACTCGCGGTGCTCGACCGGCTGGCGTCCTCGCGGCTGCACGTGCTGCTCGCGGACGCGGTGACCGCCGCGAAGGCCCGGATCACGCCGCGCACCCGCGAACCGAAGCGCACCCTGTGGCGGGGCGTCGTGCAGGCCGTCGAGCAGTTGCAGGAACGCACCGCGCTGATCGCGGACCTCCGGCGGTACTACGACCTGGTGGGCGATCGCGACAGCCTCGTCGACGCCTACCGCGACGACCCGTTCGACCCGCACGCCATCGCCGACCTGCGCCCGGTGGCCTACCGCCGCGCGGTGGTGATGGCCTACCTCGACAACCTGCTCGACTGGGGCGACATGCTGTTCCGGCAGTACACCGGGGAGAGCATCGACGAGGCCCGGATGCTCTACGTCTTCGCCTGGGACCTGCTCGGCCTGCGGCCCGAGCTGCCCGGGAAGGCGCCGCTCAGCCCGTCGCGCACCTACCGGGAGCTGGACGACGAGCCGGGCGAGCTGGACCTGTTGGCGGAGTTGACCGGCGGCGGCGCGCTGTTGGAAGGACCGGGTGGCGTCCACGCCGGCGTGGCGAACCGCTACTTCCGGATCCCGGACAACAGCGCGTTCACCGCGTACTGGGACCGGGTCGAGGACCGGCTGCGCAAGATCAGGGACTCGTTGAACATCCTGGGGATCAGCCTGCCGCTGCCCCTGTTCGAGCCGCCGATCGACCCGATGGACCTGGTCCGCAGCGTGGCCGCCGGCGTCGGGGTCGACCAGGCGGTCGCCGCCGGTGTCGCCGCGACCGTTCCGCACCACCGGTTCGAGGCGACCTTCCGCCGGGCCCAGGACCTGGCCGACCGGCTCCGCCAGCTCGGCGGCGACCTGCTCTCGGTGCTGGAGCGGCGGGACGCCGAGGAACTCGGCCTGCTGCACAACCGGCAGGAGGGCGTCCTGCTGGACATGACGCGGTCGATCAGGGACGCCCAGGTCGAGGCCGCCGCGGCGACCCTGCGCGAGCTGCAGGCGAGCCGTGACGCGGCCAACCAGCGGATCGCCCACTACCAGCAGTTGATCGCGACCGGCCTCACCCCGCTGGAACAGGCCCAGCTCGGGACGATGGGCGCGGCCGCGGCCCTGCACCTGACCTCGGGCCTGCTCAAGGTCGGCGCCGCCATCGCGCACGCCGTGCCGCAGGCCACCGTCGGGCCGTTCAGCGTCGGCTCGACGTGGGGCGGCCACCACCTGGGCAACGTGCTCGACAAGGGCTCCGAGATGCCGCAGGTGCTCGGCGAGGGGCTGAGCGTGACGGGCGAACTGCTCGGCGTGCGCGCCGAGCAGGAACGCACCCGCCAGGAGTGGGAGTTCCAGCTGGCCAACGCCACCGGCGACCTCGCCCAGATCAACCACCAGGTGGCCGCCGCCGAGCAGCAGCTCGCGGTCGCGCGCCGCGAGGCCGAGGTCCTCGCGCAGGAGATCACCCACAACCGGGCCGTCGGCGCGCTGCTCAAGGACAAGTTCACCAACGTCGAGCTGTACGGGTGGATGGCGGGCCGGCTGTCCGGCCTGTACTTCCAGGCGTACTCGCTGGCGCACGACACCGCGAAGGCCGCCGAACGGGCCTTGCGGTTCGAGCGCGGCCTGGGCGACGCCGAGGCGTCCGTCATCCGCCCGGCCCACTGGGACAGCCGCCGCGCCGGCCTGCTCGCCGGCGACAGCCTCGGCGTGGACCTGGACCGGCTGAACCAGCTCTACGCCGACACCGCCGCCCGCGACCTGGAGATCACCAAGCAGGTGTCGCTGCTCGACCTGGAGCCGGCGGCGGCGCTGCGGCTGGCCACGAGCGGGTCGTGCGAGTTCACGCTGCCCGAGGAGCTGTTCGACCGCGACTTCCCCGGCCACTTCCGACGCCAGATCCGCACCCTGACCGTCACCTTCGTGGACGACGACGGCGAAGCGGCGCAGCCCAACGCCACGCTGACCCAGCTCGGCCACAAGACCGTGCTGGAACCGGACCCGAAGGCGGTGCGGCACCTGCTCGACCCCGCGGAGCCGCTGCCCGCCACCCTGCGCGTCGACTGGCGGGCCGGCCAGCAGATCGCGCTGTCCCAACCCGGCGAGCAGGACAACAACGGGCTGTTCGAGCTGCGCTACGACGACGCCCGCTACCTGCCGTTCGAGGGCACGGGAGCGGTGTCCACGTGGCGCCTGGAGCTGACCGGGCGCCGGGCGACCCGGTTGCGGGACGTCCTGCTGACCGTGCGGTACACGGCCGCACAGGGCGGCGAGCTGTTCGCGAACGTGGTGAAGGGCATGCTCAAGCCCTACCCGGCGGCCCGGTTCCTCGACGTCGCGACCGAGTTCCCCGACGAGTGGCGCGACTTCGTCGACGGCGACGGCGACCGGCTGACCCTCCCGATCACCGCGGACCTGCTGCCCGGTCTGACCGGCAACCGGATCATCGGCATCTACCCCCGCTACGGCACGGCCGACGGCGCCGCGCCGCGGCTGACGGTCGACGGCGACCGGTCGATGGCGCTCACCGAGGGCAAGCTGCTGCTCACCCCGGACCTGCGCGTGGACGGCGGCGGCTGGACCTTCGTGCTCGACGGTGACAAGGAGGCCCTGACCGGCCTCGGCCTGGTGCTGGCCTACCGGGCCGCGGCGGCCTGAACACGAGAGGACGGGCGGCGATGGAGCCCTCGAGGAAGAAGACGTCCACCACCACGCGAAAGAAGAAGAAGCGGGAGAAGGGCAAGGAACCGGCGCGGCCGGGCAGCCCGGCGGACGACGTGCGGCTGACTAAGCAGAAGCGCAAGAAGAAGGAAGCCACGCCGGTGAACGTGGCCGACGACCTCCGGACCGCCCGCGAGCTCTGGATGCGGGAGGAGTCGGCGAACGCGAACCGGGACGACCCCATGCTGGCGCAGTTGCGCGGCGAGGGTTCCGAGCGGCGGACGCCGCCGCAGGCCGCGCCGATGCCGTTCGCCGATCCGCCGATGGACAACCCGATGCAGACCGGCGTCCAGCGCATGGTCGCGAGCGCGCGGGACCTGATGGACATCAAGGCGCTGCAGGAGCTGCGACCCGACTTCTACGGCACGCTGACGCCCAACCAGGTCTGGGCGCTGGTCGTGGCGGAGCGCAAGGGCCAACTGCAACGCGAGGAAGCCCTGCGCGAGTCCGAGGCCCGCCTGAGGAAGCTGAACGAGACCTTCGGCACGCACTACCGGTCCGAGCACCTCCCCGCCATCCTCCGGTCCCTGCGGGAGCGACGGCTCGCGACGAACTTCTTCCTGTCCATCCCGCCCGGCGGCAACCGGGACGGGGTCGTGGCCGGGGCCACGCTGCTCGACCTCCTCATCGCCGACGATGAGGGCCTGTTCCGCAACGTCTGGGAGACCGGCACGTCGCAGGCGTCGGCCAACCTGCGCACGCGCGGCGGCGTGGAGGAGCGGTTCGGGTACGCGTTCGCGCTCAAGCGCACGGACGGGACCCCGCTCAAGTTCATCGGCGGTGGCGACGGCGCGTTCGCCCGCGAACCGGTCGGGCCGCCGCTCGACGAGGACGACACGTCCGACGCCGCGGTCTACCGGCGCAGGCTTCAGGCGGAGTTCCCCAACTACCTGAAACCGGGCGAGATGCCCAAGTACGCCGCCGCGGTCGGGGCGTCGCAGGCGTTCGGCGTCAGCGCGCGGTACGGCTCGTCGGTCGTGTACTGGAAGCGGGACATCGACTGGCGCACCACCCGCACGCCGGGCGACAGCTGGAGCGTCGACTTCCTCCAGTCCGCGGTGTCCTTCGTCGGCGCCGACCACCCGGAGTCGGTCTTCGCCTACACCGAGCTGGACATCGCCCGGCTCGCCGCGGCCGAGGCCACCGGCTTCGAGTTCGACGAGGAGCAGGCCGCGAAGGTCGAGCGCGACGGCGCGAACCTCAGCGCGTACGTCGAGGCCCAGATCCACGGCGACCTGTCGTGGCGGGACGTCGACAAGGTCGTGCTGAACTACGGGGTGTTCGGCGGGATCAAGGGTGACGTGGTGGTCACCTACGAGGACGTGGAGAGGGACGCCGAGAAGCTCCGGGCGTTCGCCAGGAAGGCCGGGTACGACTTCACCGTGGAGATCGGGCGGAAGTACGTGCGCCCCGAGGACGATGAGAAGACGTGACTTCCCGGGCGGGCGGGTGTGCCGCGCCCGTCGGGCAAGCGCGCCGAACCCGGGTCTGCTGTGGCCGGCGGGTGGGTGTGCCGTCGCCGCCGGGGTGTCGCCCGCCCGGTGTTCGCGCCACCGCCCGGTCGGCGTCCACGCGCCGGACCGGGGCGGTGACGGCGGGTTCGTGCCGGCTGCGGACCAGGGCGGGTGATCGCGGTTCCCTGCCCGGCTAGTGGGCGAACTGGCCGGGCGCGCGGCCCTCGCCCGCCGGACCCCGGTACGCCTGCGCGATCTCCAACCAGCGCGTCGCCAGGTCGCCGGACGCGGTGACGGCCAGGTCCCGGTGGTGCCGCCGCCGCGTGACCAGCAGGCAGAAGTCCACCGCCGGCCCGCTGATCCGCTGGGTCGCGTCCTCCGGGCCGAAGTCCCACCGCTTGCCCGACGGAGCGGTGATCTCGAACCGGAACTCCTCGGTCGGTGGCTGCTCGCCGCGCGCCAGGTAGCCGAAGTCCTTGGTGCGCACGGCGAACGCGACCAGGAAGCCGACCCGGTCGTCCCACTCGCGGGTGATCCCGAGCGCGTCCGCGATGTCCTGCCCGTGGCCGAACAGCTCCATCAGCCCGGCGCTCGCCAGCATCGCGGGCGGCAACGGGTTGACCAGCCACGGCACCACCTGGTCGGCGGGGACGGCGGCCAGCGCGTCGATGGTCCGGCTCTTGGTCTCCTGCCAGAGGGCGAACAGCGCGTCGGGGTCGAGCGTGAGGTGCGGCGCCATGGCGGCGTTGACGTTCGCGTTGAAGTCGTCGGACAGGGTGGCCAGCAGCGCGGTGAACCGGTCGCCGTCGGCCGCCGACAGGCCCGCCAGCGAGAAGATCGTCGTCAGGTGCGCGATCTGGTGCTTGATCGTCCACCCGACGGCCGGGGTGGGCAGCGACCACTTCCCGGGGTCGAGGTCGGCCACCATCCGGTCCACGTCGTCACCTGTCGCAGTCAGTGCCGAGATCACGTCCACGGTCGTGCTCCTCCCGTTCGCAAGGGAACTTCCCGCACCAGCGCGCCTGGTCGAGCATCCCGCAGCGGGCGGTGGATGTCTTATCTCGACGTGCTCTTGCCCGTGCCGGGGGAGTCACCGGCCGCGGAAGGCACGGGCGCGTGCCGCGAGCCGTCGGCGGGCCGAGCGGCACGACCGTCGTGACGTGCCCTTGCCCCGCGCCGGGAGGAGCGCCGGGCGCTCAAGGCACGGGCGCGTGCCGCGACCCGGCGGCGGGCCGAGCGGTACGACCGGGACGGGCACGCCGATCGCCCGACACCGCCGGGGTGGATCGACGGGCCCGACCCCGCGTGCGGGTGAACGCCCCACCCCCACCGCCGGGGGGCGCACCGGCGGCGGGGGCCGCCCGCCCCGGGTCCGGCCGCGGCGGGCGCGCGCCCCGTGCCCCGCCCCCCTGTGGAGGCGCGCCCGGGCGCAGCGGCGCGCC
>NZ_JBHYXZ010000122.1:0-10335 GCF_042752395.1 Actinosynnema sp. NPDC059335
CGCCCGCCCGGGGGTACAACGTGGGGCCGGTCGGTGGGGTCGATCGGCCTGGGCAGGACGGCCCTCCGGGTCAGGTAGGCGTCCACGCCGGCGGCGGCCGAGCGGCCCTCCGCGATCGCCCACACGATCAGCGACTGGCCGCGGCCCATGTCGCCGGCCACGAACACGCCGTCCACGGACGTGGCGAACCGGTCGTCGCGGGCCACGTTGCCGCGCGCGTCCAGGTCCACGCCCAGCTCGGTGAGCAGGCCGTCCTTCTCCGGGCCGACGAAGCCCATGGCCAACGTCACCAGCTGCGCCGGGATCTCCCGCTCGGTGCCGGGCACCGGCTCGAACCGCCCGCCGGACGCCTCGACCTCGACCAGCTTCAACGCCCGCACGGCGCCCCGGTCGTCGCCCAGGAACTCCACCGTGGACACGGAGTACAGCCGCTCGCCGCCCTCCTCGTGCGCCGACGACACCCGGTACAGCATCGGGTAGGTCGGCCACGGGTGGGTCTCGGCGCGCTTCTCCGGCGGCCGGGGCATGATCTCCAGCTGCGTCACCGACAGCGCGCCCTGCCGGTGGGCCGTGCCCACGCAGTCCGCGCCGGTGTCGCCGCCGCCGATGACGACGACGTGCTTGCCCTCGGCCGTGATGGGCGGCGCGTCCAGCTCGCCGCGCGCCACCCGGTTCGCCCACGGCAGGTACTCCATCGCCTGGTGCACCCCGGACAGCTCCCGGCCCGGCACGGGCAGGTCGCGCCACGCCGTCGCGCCGCCCGCCAGCACCACCGCGTCGTAGGACTCGCGCAGCTCCTCGACGGTGATGTCCACGCCGACGTTCACGCCCGTGCGGAACCGCGTCCCCTCGGCGCGCATCTGGTCCAGCCGGCGGTCGAGCCGCCACTTCTCCATCTTGAACTCGGGGATGCCGTAGCGCAGCAGCCCGCCGATGGCGTCCGCCCGCTCCAGCACCGTCACGTCGTGGCCGGCGCGGGTCAGCTGCTGCGCGGCGGCCAGGCCCGCGGGCCCGGAGCCCACCACGGCCACCGAACGCCCGGTGCGCGTGACGGGCAGCTGGGGCGTCACCCAGCCCTCGTCCCACGCCCGGTCGATGATGGAGATCTCCACCCGCTTGATGGTGACGGGATCGCCGTTGATCCCCACCACGCACGCGGCCTCGCACGGCGCCGGGCACAACGTCCCGGTGAACTCCGGGAAGTTGTTGGTGGCGTGCAGCCGTTCCGCGGCCGGTCGCCAGTCCTGCGTCCACACCAGGTTGTTCCAGTCGGGGATCAGGTTCCCCAGCGGGCAGCCCTGGTGGCAGAACGGGACGCCGCAGTCCATGCACCGGCCGGCCTGCTTCTCCAGCCGGGGCCGCTCGAACTCCTCGTACACCTCGCGCCAGTCGCGCAGGCGCAGGAAGACGGGGCGGCTGCGGGGTGTCTCCCGCTCGGTGGTGAGGAAACCGCGGGGGTCAGCCATGAGACGCCTCCATGATCGCTTCGTTGACGTCCCGGCCCTCCAGCTCGGCCCGGGCCTGGGCGGCCAGCACCCGCTTGTAGTCCTTCGGCATGACCTTGGTGAAGCGGTCCACCGCGAGGTCCCAGTCGGCCAGCAGCGCGTGCGCCACCGCCGAGTCGGTCTCCAAATAGTGCTTCTCCACCACGCGCCGCAGGAACTCGCGGTCCGCCTCGTCCAACGGGTCCAGGTCCACCATCTCCGGGTTGACCCGCGGCACGGACGCGTCCAGCACGTAGGCGATGCCGCCGGACATGCCCGCCGCGAAGTTGCGCCCGGTCGGCCCGAGCACGACCACGCGACCGCCGGTCATGTACTCGCAGCCGTGGTCGCCCACGCCCTCGACGACGGCCAGCACGCCCGAGTTGCGCACGCAGAACCGCTCGCCGACCTTGCCGCGCAGGAAGATCTCCCCGCCGGTCGCGCCGTAGCCGATCACGTTGCCCGCGATGATGTGCTGCTCCGCGGCGAACTGCGCGTCCGGCACCGGCCGCACGATGACCCGCCCGCCGGACAGGCCCTTGGCCACGTAGTCGTTCGCGTCGCCCACGAGCCGCAGCGTGATGCCGCGCGGCACGAACGCGCCGAACGACTGCCCGGCCGTGCCGGTGAACGTGATGTCGATCGTGTCGTCGGGCAGGCCCTCGCCGCCCCACCGCCTGGTCACCTCGGAGCCGAGCATGGTGCCGACGGTGCGGTTGACGTTGCGCACCGGCAGCTCCAGCCGGACCCGGTCGCCGGAGGCGATCGCGCCCTCCGCGAGCTGGATCAGCGTGTTGTCCAACGCCTTGTCCAGCCCGTGGTCCTGGGTGACGACCTGGTGCCGGGCCGCGCCCTCGGGCAGCTCGGGCACGTGGAAGATCGGCGACAGGTCGAGCCCGGACGCCTTCCAGTGGTCCACCGCGGCCCGCGTGTCGAGCAGGTCGGCGTGCCCGACGGCCTCGGCCAGGGTGCGGAAACCGAGCTGCGCCAACAGCTCCCGCACCTCCTGCGCGACGAACTCGAAGAAGTTCACCACGTACTCGGCCTTGCCCGCGAACCTCGACCGCAGCACGGGGTTCTGCGTGGCCACGCCCACCGGGCAGGTGTCCAGGTGGCAGACCCGCATCATGATGCAGCCCGACACCACCATGGGCGCGGTGGCGAAGCCGAACTCCTCCGCGCCGAGCAGCGCCGCGATCACCACGTCCCGCCCGGTCTTGAGCTGGCCGTCGGCCTGCACCACGATCCGGTCGCGCAACCGGTTGGCCAGCAGCGTCTGCTGCGTCTCGGCCAGGCCCAGCTCCCACGGGCCGCCCGCGTGCTTGATGGACGACAGCGGGGACGCGCCGGTGCCGCCGTCGTGGCCGGAGATCAGCACCACGTCCGCGTGCGCCTTGGACACGCCCGCCGCGACCGTGCCGACGCCGACCTCGGAGACGAGCTTCACGTGGATGCGCGCCGCCGGGTTGGCGTTCTTCAGGTCGTGGATGAGCTGCGCCAGGTCCTCGATCGAGTAGATGTCGTGGTGCGGCGGCGGCGAGATGAGGCCCACGCCGGGCGTGGAGTGCCGGGTCTTGGCCACCCACGGGTACACCTTCGCGCCGGGCAGCTGGCCGCCCTCGCCGGGCTTCGCGCCCTGCGCCATCTTGATCTGGATGTCGTCGGCGTTGACCAGGTACTCGCTCGTCACGCCGAACCGGCCCGACGCCACCTGCTTGATCGCCGACCGGCGGGAGTCGCCGTTGGCGTCGGGCGTGAACCGCTCGGCGTCCTCGCCGCCCTCGCCGGTGTTGGACCGCGCGCCCAGGCGGTTCATCGCGATCGCGAGGACCTCGTGCATCTCCTGCGAGATGGAGCCGTAGGACATCGCGCCGGTGGCGAACCGCTTGACGATCGAGGAGACCGGCTCGACCTCCTCGATCGGCACGGGCTCGCGCACGCCCTCCTTGAAGGCGAACAGCCCGCGCAGCGTCATCAGCCGCTTGGCCTGCTCGTCCACCGCCCGCGTGTACTCCTTGAAGATGTCGTAGCGGCCGGTGCGGGTGGAGTGCTGGAGCTTGAACACCGTCTGCGGGTTGAACAGGTGCGCCTCGCCCTCGCGGCGCCACTGGTAGTCGCCGCCGACCTCCAGCTCGCGGTGGTGCGGCCGGAAGCCGTCGGGCGGGAACGCGGTCCGGTGCCGCCGCGCCACCTCCTCGGCGATGACGTCGAACCCGATGCCGCCCAGCCGCGACGTCGTGCCGGTGAAGCACGTGTCCACGACCTCCGAGCCCAGGCCGATCGCCTCGAAGATCTGCGCGCCGGTGTAGGACGCCACGGTCGAGACGCCCATCTTGGACATGGTCTTGCGCACGCCCTTGCCCAGCGCCTTGATCAGGTTGCGGGTGGCGACCCCGGCCTCGACGTCGGGCAGCTCCTCCACCGACGCCATGGCCAGGTAGGGGTTCACCGCCTTCGCGCCGTAGCCGATGAGCAGCGCGATGTGGTGCACCTCGCGCGCGTCGCCCGCCTCCACGATCAGGTCCACCTGGGTGCGGGTCTTCTCGCGCACCAGGTGGTGGTGCACCGCGCCGGTCAGCAGCAGCGACGGGATCGGCGCGTGCGCCTCGTCCACGCCCCGGTCCGACAGCACCACGAGCCGCGCGCCGTCCTCGATCGCCCGGGACACCTCGGCGCGGATCTCGTCCAGCCGCCGCACCAGCGCCTCGCCGCCGCCCGCGACCTCGTAGAGGCCGCGCACGGTGAACGTGCGGAACTCCGGCAGGGTGCCGTCGTCGTCCACGTGCACGAGCTTGGCCAGCTCGTCGTTGTCCAGCACCGGGAACGGCAGCGAGATCCGCCGGCACGACGTGGCGTCGGCGCTCAGCAGGTTCGGCTCCGCGCCCAGCGTGGCGTGCAGCGAGGTCACCAGCTCCTCGCGGATCGCGTCCAGCGGCGGGTTGGTCACCTGGGCGAACAGCTGGGTGAAGTAGTCGAACAGCTGCCGCGGCCGGTCCGACAGCGGCGCGAACGGCGCGTCGTTGCCCATCGACCCGATCGGCTCCGCGCCGGTGCGGGCCATCGGCCCCAGCAGCAGCGCCAGCTCCTCCTCGGTGTAGCCGAACGCCTGCTGCCGCCGCACCAGGGACGAGTGCGTCGGCACCTCGCGCTCCCGCGCCGGCAGGTCGGCCAGGTGCAGGATGCCCTCGGCGACCCACTCCTGGTACGGGTGCTCGGCCGCCAGCTCGCCCTTGATCTCCTCGTCGTCGATGATCCGCCCCTGGGCGGTGTCGACGAGGAACATGCGGCCCGGCTCCAGCCGGCCCTTGCGCACGATCGTGGCCGGGTCGAACTCCAGCACGCCCGCCTCGCTGCCGAGCACGACCAGGCCGTCCTCGGTGACCCAGTACCGGGCCGGGCGCAGGCCGTTGCGGTCCAGCACCGCGCCGATCAGCGTGCCGTCGGTGAAGGCCACCAGGGCGGGGCCGTCCCAGGGCTCCATGAGCGTGGAGTGGAACTCGTAGAACGCGCGCCGTTGCGCGTCCATCTCGGCGTGGTTCTCCCACGCCTCGGGGATCATCATCAGCACCGCGTGCGGCAGGCTGCGCCCGCCGAGGTGCAGCAGCTCCAGGACCTCGTCGAACGTCGCCGAGTCGCTGGCGTCGCGGGTGATGACCGGGAAGATCCGGGACAGGTCGCCGGGGATCAGGTCGGTGGCGAGCACGGACTCCCGCGCGTCCATCCAGTTGCGGTTGCCGCGCAGGGTGTTGATCTCGCCGTTGTGCGCCACGTACCGGTACGGGTGGGCCAGCGGCCACGACGGGAACGTGTTGGTCGAGAACCGGGAGTGCACCAGGCCGATCGAGCTGGTGACCCGCTCGTCGGTGAGGTCGGGGAAGAACTTCTCCACCTGGGGCTCGGTGAGCATGCCCTTGTAGACGATCGTCCGGCCCGACAGGCTCGGGAAGTAGACGTCCGCGGCGTGCTCGACGCGCTTGCGGACCACGAACGCCAGCCGCTCCAGCCCGAGCCCCGTCGAGGCCCCCTCGGGGCCTGCGAGGAAGAGCTGGCTGAACACGGGCATGGTGGTCTTCGCGGTCGGACCGACGTGGTCGGTGTCCACCGGCAGGTCGCGCCACCCGAGGACGGTCGCGCCCTCCTCGGCGGCGATGCGCTCGATCTCGCGCTTGACCGCGTCGTGGCCCTCCTGCGGCAGGAACGCGGTCCCGACCGCGTAGCCGCCCGGCTCGGGCAGCGGGAAGCCGACGACCTCGCGGTAGAACGCGTCGGGCACCTGGATCAGGATGCCCGCGCCGTCACCGGTTTCGGGCTCCGCGCCGCGGGCACCCCGGTGTTCGAGGTTGCGCAGCGCGACCAGGGCCTGGTGCACGATCGCGTGGTTTCTACGCCCGGCCAGGTCGGCGACGAACGCGACGCCACAGGCGTCGTGCTCGTACTGCGGGTCGTAAAGGCCGCCTTGCGGCTGGTGGTGGTGGGTCACAACGGGCCCTCCCGTGGCGTCGTCAATCGCCCTGCTTTTGGGCGCACGGAGACGGCCGAACGCCCGCGCGCGGCTTTACGCGGACAACTCGGCCTGCAGGTACTGGCTGTGGATCCACGCCCGAGAGATCGTCGGCGTGGGACCGCACTCCGTTGTGCGGGAGAACTGCACTTCCTCGTGCGCGCGCTTGGCGGCCGGATGGGGCCGCGTGGGCACGCTTGGCGGTGCACCGGGGTTGCCGGGGTCTTGTGACGATAGTGTGAATTCGCGGTTATGGCTCTAGTCCGACAGGGCGTCGTGGTGAATCACACCCCCAGTTGACGCCGTTCCTACCAGCGGGGTACACCCGGTCGGACTAGAGTTTCGCTCACTTTCGTGCCGTCAGCAGCCGCTGAGATCAGTGCGCGGCGCGTCTCGCCTGCCGCGCGCAGCCGACGGCGACGGCCAGGCACAGTGCCGCGACGGCCGCCTGCCACCACGCCGCCTCGCCGACCGCCACGATCACGTTGACGCCCGCGACCAGCATGAACAGGGCGGCGAGGACGGTCCAGAGGCGGCGTTCGGCCTTCTCGCCGCGCAGCACCAGCAGCGGTGTGGGTGGGTGGGTCACGGGGCGCACCTCCAGTCCGGGCTTGTCGCGCTCGACGTCGACAAGTCAGACGACGGGTACCCGCACTTTGCGTACCTCACACGTGCGAGTGGCAACACCCCTCGACCGGCCGCGGAGGGCATGTGCGGAGGGTGATCGCCTCAGCCGATCGTTACTCCGAACAGGAGACCCACGGAGTAGGTAACGACCATCGTGAGGGATCCGACGACCACGTTGCGGCGCACCGCGCGGCCGACGTGGCTCGACCCGAGCCGGGCGCTGACCACGCCGGTGAGCACCAGGCCGACCAGCACGGCCGCCGCGCACGCCCACACCCGCCACGACGTCGGCGGCAGCACGATGGCGACCAGGGGGATCACCGCGCCGAGCGCGAAGGCCACCAGCGACGCCCACGCGGCGTGCCACGGGCTGGTCAGGTTGTCCGGGTCGATCTGCAGCTCGGCCTCGGCGTGGGCGCGCAGGGGGTTGTGCTCGGTCAGCTCGCGGGCGACCCGCGCGGCCAGCTCGTCCGACAGCCCCTTGTCCCGGTAGATGTCGGCGAGTTCCCGTTCCTCCTCCTCGGGCATCTCGCGCAGCTCGCGCTCCTCCAGCCGGAGCGCGGCCCGCTCGGTGTCGCGCTGGGTGCTGACCGAGACGTACTCGCCGCCCGCCATGGACAGCGAGCCCGCGACGAGCCCGGCCACGCCGGCCGCCAGGATCGCGGTGCGGTCGGTGGTCGCGCCCGCCACGCCGACCACGAGGCCGGCGGTGGACACGATGCCGTCGTTGGCGCCCAGGACGCCGGCGCGCAGCCAGTTCAGCCGGGCGGAGAGGTCGTCGCGGTGCGGTTCGCCGGGGTGCGTCATGACCGTGATCGAACCACCCGTTCGGCTAACGGGTGGAGTCCGTCCGCGAACGGGTGAATGCCTGGACAGCGCCCGCACCGGGCCGCGGGCCGCGCGGTGATCGGCTCGCGGCTGACGAATCCGCGCGCGCCGGGTGGGCCGTGCGGGTGCCCGGCGTCCGGCCGTGCGGCGGCGCGGTGGGCGTCCTACCCGGTCTCCACGATGCGCCACTGCGGTCCGCCGACCCAGGTGGCCTCCAGCCGGGACCGGTGGCCGCCGCCGGTGAACTCGACCACGACGGCGTGCGCCGGCTGCTCCACGGTGGTGGCGAAGCCCTGGCGCGGGGTGGCCGAGATCGGCTCGATGTCGCGGGCGGAGAAGCGGATCGCGGCGACCCCGCCCTGGAGGCGGAAGCTGCGCAGGTACACCGGTTCGCCGTCCTGGTCGGCCCAGGTGCCGTTCTCGGACGGCAGCGGCGGTGGGGTCGTGGTGGTGGTGGCGGGCGGCGGGGTCGTCGTGGTGGTGATCGGCGTGGCGGTCGCGATCACCGGGGCCGGCGCCGTGGTCGTCGTGGTGGTGGGCGTCGGGACGGTGGTCGTGGTCCGCTCGATCGCCGACGACTGGACGGGTCCGGCGACGACGCGCGGGCGTTCGGGCACGCCGGCGTCCAGCACGGACCGCAGGCCCAGGAAGGACAACGCCACCGCGGCCGCGGTCGAGGCGGCCCACGCGGCGAAGTACTGCAGACCCCTGGTCACGTGGTCATCCTGCCGGCGGGGGCCGGGCGGTCAGCAGCCGGCGGCCGGCCCGCCGCGGGCCGTGGTGGCGTGGCCGCCGACGTCGTCGCGGCGGGCGGCGGCGAGCACGGTGTCGAGCAGGTCGGGGAAGCGGGCGTCGAGGTCCGCGCGGCGCAGCCGGACGTAGCAGCGGGTGCCCTCGTCGCGCCGCCAGGTCAGGCCCGCGGCGTTGAGCACCTTGAGGTGGTGGCTCAGGGTGGACTTCGCGACGGGGACGGCGAACTCGCCGAAGTTGTGCTCCTCGCCGTCGGCGAGCAGGCGGACCAGGCCCACCCGCAGGGGGTCGCTGAGCGCCGCCAGGACGTCGGTCAGCGCGAGCCGGTCGACGTCGGGGTTCGGCTCGGCGTGGCGCACGCCGCCGAGTCTAGTCGTTCGACGGTCGGCGAACGTTTGTGTAGCTTGTTCGATGTTCACCGAACATCGAACAAAAGTGGGGGATCATGGAGTTCGACGGGCAGGTCGCGCTGGTCACCGGGAGCACGGCGGGGATCGGGCGGGAGGTCGCGCGGCTGCTGGCGCGCGGTGGCGCTCGGGTGGTCGTCACGGGGCGGGACGCGGCGCGGGGCGCGGGGACCGTGGCGTCGATCGAGGCGGAGGGCGGTCGGGCGCGGTTCGTGGCGGCCGACCTGGCGGACCTGGGGTCCGTGCGGGCGTTGGCGGCGGCGGTCGGGGAGGTGGACGTGCTGGTGAACAACGCGGCCGTGTTCCCGTTCGCGGCGACGGCGGAGCAGGACGCGGAGGGGTTCCGGCGGTTGTTCGACGTGAACGTGCGGGGGCCGTTCTTCCTGACCGCGGCGTTGCTGCCGGGGATGGCGGCGCGCGGCCGGGGGAGCGTGGTGAACGTGTCGACGTCGTTGACGCACGTGCCCGTGCCCGGCGGGGCGGTGTACGCGGCGACGAAGGCGGCGCTGGAGTCGTTGACCCGGACGTGGGCGGTGGAGTTCCGCGGCACGGGCGTGCGGGTGAACGCCGTGGCGCCGGGTGCGACCGAGACCGGGACGGCGTTGGCGCTGAACCCCGGTTCGGTGGCGGAGGTGGGCCGGGCGGCGCCGATCGGGCGTCCCGCCACGCCGCGCGAGATCGCCGAGGCCGTCGTCTTCCTGGCCTCCCCGCGTGCCGCCTACGTCCACGGCGAACTGCTCCTCGCCGACGGCGGCCGAACCCTCTCCTGACCGCGTGTCCTACGTTCGCGTCCCCCGTGTCCTACGTTCGGAACACCCGAGTTGAACGTTCGGAACGGGGTCGGGCGAACCTGAACGTTGAACTCGGGGTACGCGAACGTAGGACACGCGCGACGCGAACGTAGGACACGCGCGGTCTGGAGGTTCGGGGTCAGGAGGTGGCGGTGTTCAGGAGGGGCAGGTAGCCCTGGGCGTAGCCGGTGGCGTTGGGGTGGAAGGACTCGGCCAGGCGGAACAGGGAGAAGCTGTTGATCCACGGCGACGGGCCGCACGCGCCGTGGCCCGCGAAGTGGGCGCGGGCGTCGACGTAGCGGACGCCGGCGGCCGCGGCGCGGGCGGAGATCACCGCGTGCAGCTCGTCGGACCCCCGGTTGAGCGCCGCCCGCTTGGTCGCGCTCAGGCACGTGCCGGACGGCTCCACCAGGTGCGGGTAGCCCAGGACGACCACGGTGGCGTTCGGCGCGCGGGTGCGGATCGTGGCGTAGGTGGCGTCGAGCCGGCCGGGCAGCGTGGTGCGCGCGGCCTCGATGCCGTTGTCCACCGCGTTGACGCAGCTCGTGTCGCTGCCCGTGACGCACGTGAGCATGGTGTTGGCGAACCCGACGTCGTTGCCCCCGATGGTGATCGAGACCAGGTCGGTGCCCGCGTCGAGCGCGGCGAACTGGTCGGTCATGCTCTGCGTCGTGGCGCCGCCGCAGGCGACGTACCTGAACGACGACACCTCGTGCGTGTCCGCCCACAGCTGGGCGTAACCGCGCGCGCTGCGGTAGCACGAGCCGCTCTGGTACGGCGGCGCGCCCGTGCCGGAGGAGTACGAGTCGCCCAGGGCGACGTAGTCGACCCGGGGGGCGGGCCGCGCCCCCGGCGCGGGGGGCAATGACCTCGCGGGGGGGGGGCGCACCCCCGCCCCCGACACTGTGGGGCGTGCGGGCCCCGGCCCAGGATTCCGAGCTCGAGTG
>NZ_JBHYXZ010000122.1:10345-27469 GCF_042752395.1 Actinosynnema sp. NPDC059335
CGGCGGAGGAGTTGGTGGTCCGGGGCGACGCGCCGTCGCTCGCCCGGGTCGCGCGGCCGGCCGGGCCCCGCGCCGGGGCGCGCGGCCCGCGCCCCGGTCGCGGTGGCCATGACGAGCAGGGCGGCGGGCAGCACCGAGCCCACGATCCTGAGCAGACGTCCGCGCACGTCCAGTCCTTCCCTCGAGACACCACTGCGTGAAGGCGGCAGGTCGCCGACGTTACGAAGGCGTTCCGAGGGATCACAGTCGGTGCTATTCTCATTACCTGCGAGTAACCTGGACCGCTTCGCCGGGGTGCCGCCATGACCGTTCCGCGCCGCAGCGACGCCCTGAGGAACCGGGCGGCGATCATCCGCGCGGCGGAGGAGTTGGTGGTCCGGGGCGACGCGCCGTCGCTCGCCCGGGTCGCGCGCCTGACCGGCCTCGGCCAGGCGACCGTCTACCGGCACTTCCCCGACCGCCGCACGCTGGCGCTCGCCGTGGCCCGCGAGCACCTGGCGCTGCTCGCCGAGGCCGCCCGGCGCGACGCCCACGACCCCGCCGCGTTCCGGTCGCTGCTGGGCGCGGTGATGGCCTACCAGGTGTCGATGCGCCCGCTGGTGGACGAGATGCGCCGGTTCCCCGAACCCGACCGGCGCGGGCACCTCCGCCGGCTGCTGGACGCGCTGCGCGGCCCGTTCGACCGGTCCCAGGCGGCCGGGCACCTCCGCCGCGACGTCGTGCTCAACGACGTGGTCGTCGTCCTGACCATGCTCCAGGCGGCCGTCGAGCTGACCCCCGACCCGCGCCGCGCGATCCCCGTGCTGCTGGACGGCCTGTTCCGGCCGCAGCCGTGAACCGGCCGCAGCCGTGAACCGGGTGCCGCCGAACGAGTTCACCCGTCCGCGTTACGGTGCCCGCCATGGTCTCGGTGCTGCTCGTCGAGGACGACCCGGTGGTGCGGTCGGCGGTGAGCCGGGCGTTGACCGGGCTCGGGCACGCGGTGCTGCCGGTCGGCACCGCGCTGGAGGCGCTGCGGGAGATCACCGGCGGCCGGTTCGACCTCGTGGTGCTCGACCTCGGCCTGCCCGACATGGACGGCGCGGACGCGTTGCGCATGATGCGCGGCGTGTGCGACGTGCCGGTCATCGTCGCCACGGCCCGCGACGACGAGGGCGAGATCGTCCGCCTGCTCAACGCGGGCGCGGACGACTACCTGGTCAAGCCGTTCTCCAGCGAGCACCTGGCCGCCCGGCTGGCCGCGGTGCTGCGCCGGGCGCGCAAGGACGCCGCCCCGGCGACCTACCGGATCGGCAGCCTCACCGTCGACCCCGACCGCCGCGAGGCCAGGCTGGACGGCCGCGAGCTGAACCTGACCCGCAAGGAGTTCGACCTGCTGGCCTACCTCGCCGCGCGGGAGGGCAAGGTCGTGCCGCGCGCGGAGCTGCTGGCCAACCTGTGGAACCTGCCCGGCCGGCACGACGACCAGACGCTCGACGTGCACCTGTCCTGGCTGCGCCGCAAGCTCGGCGAACGCGCCGCCCGGCCCCGCTACCTGCACACCGTGCGCGGTGTCGGGTTCAAGCTCACGGCGGCCGAGTGAGGAAGTCGCTCGCGCTCGTCTCGCTGGCCGTCACCTCGATGGTCGCGCTGGCGTTCCTGATCCCGCTCGCGCTGGTGGTGCGCCAGCTCGCCGAGGACCGCGCCCTGGCCGACGCCGAACGCCTCGCCGGCGCGCTCACCCCCGTCCTGGCGATCACCTCCGACCCGGCGACGGTCAACCAGGCGCTGCTGAGCACCGCCGGCCGGGTCGCGGTGCACCTGGCGAGCGGCGAGGTCGTGGGCGTGCCGGTGGCCACCGACGAGCAGTTGCGCACCGCCCGCGAGCAGGGCCTGGCGTCCACCGTCCCGGTCGCCGCCGGGTACGTGCACCTCCAGCCCGTGCTGCTGGACGGCGGCCGGGTGGCCGTGGTGGAGGCGTTCGTGCCCCGGGCCGCGCTGTCCCAGGGCGTGGCGAAGGCGTGGCTCGCGCTCGGCGGCGTCGCGATCGCGGTCGTGCTCGGGTCCGTGCTGGTCGCCGACCGGCTCGGCGCGCGGGTCGTCCGCGCCTCGACCGCGCTCGCCGAAGGCGCGCGGAGAATGGGCCAGGGCGACCTCGCCACGCGGGTGACGCCGAGCGGACCGCCGGAATTGCTCGACGCGGGCGCGGCGTTCAACCGGATGGCCGACCGGATCGGTCAGCTCGTGGCCAACGAACGCGAAATCCTGGCCGACCTGTCCCACCGCCTGCGCACCCCGCTCACCGCGTTGCGGCTCGATTCCGAAACGCTCGGCCAGGACCCCGGCGCCAACCGCGTGCGGCAGGCCGTGCACGCGCTCGAACGCGAGGTCAACGAGCTGATCCGGGCCGCCCGCCGCGAACTGGACGACCCCGACGGCGGCCGCTGCGACGCCGCCCAGGTCGTGCACGACCGCCTCGTGTTCTGGTCCGCCCTCGCCGACGACCAGCAGCGCCTGTGGAACCTGCGCGGCACCGAGCGGCCCGCCCCGGTCCCGCTCAGCCGCAGCGACCTCGCCGCGGCGATGGACGCCGTGCTGGGCAACGTGTTCCGGCACACGCCCGAGGGCGTCGGGTTCGTGGTGGCGCTGTTCCGGCGGCCCGACCACGTGGTGATCGTCATCGAGGACGCCGGCCCCGGCATCGAGGACCGGGAGGCGGCGTTGCGGCGGGGGAGCAGCGGCGCGGGCTCGACCGGCCTCGGCCTCGACATCGCGCGCCGGGCGGCGGAGTCGACCGGGGGTTCCCTGGTGGTCGACCGGGGGCCGCTGGGCGGCACGCGGGTCCAGCTCCGGCTCGTCCCGGCGGACGAGCCAGTCTGACCGCCGTTCCCTTTCCGGCACCTGATACGACCTTTAAATGTTCCTTAAATAAATCGCTGTTGACATTTCCGTGTGCCCGGATAAAGTCATTGTCGGAATTGCGGTCGGACGCGGCGCTCCCACCCTTGCCCGTTCGGCCCGTTCCCACTTCGGTGCGGCGACCGCCTGCGCTCCCCTGCGCTGAGCGCATTCGCGGTCGCCGCGCCCGAAATGCCGCCGAATGCAGATTGAGGTTTTCCGCGTGTCGCGCAAGAGCTTGGTGCTGCCCGTCGCCGCCGTCCTCGCCGGGCTGGCCCTGACCGGGTGCGAGCACCCGGACGGGATGGCCCTGATCGCGGCGAGCGCCAGTGCCACGATCCGCACCACGCCCGAACCCGCCGCCTGGCCGACGCCCGCGACCGCGCCGGACGGCACGTCGTCGTCCGCCGCGGCAGCCACGACGTCCGAGGCCCCGCCCGCCGCCACCACCACCGCGACGACGGCGACGACGACCGAGGCCCCGACCACCACCGAGCGGGCGGCGGCGCCGGAACCCGCCGAGCCGCCCGCCCCGGCCACGCCGACCAGGACCGAGGTCGAACGCGCCGAGGCCGCCGTGGTCGAGCTGACCAACGCCGCCCGCGCCGAGCACGGCTGCCCCGCGCTGGCCGCCGACGACCGGCTCGCCGCCGCCGCCCGCGCGCACAGCGCCGACATGGCCGCGCAGGACTACTTCGACCACGTCTCGCTCGACGGCCGCAGCTTCGTCGACCGGGTCAAGGCCGCCGGCTACCCCGCGCCGGGCGCGGAGAACATCGCCGCCGGCCAGCGCACGGCCGAGGCCGTCGTCAAGGGCTGGATGGACTCGCCCGGCCACCGCGCCAACATCCTGAACTGCAAGCTCAAGGCGCTGGGCGTGGGCATGGCCCGCGGCGGCTCCTACGGCATCTACTGGACCCAGAACTTCGGCTGGTGACCGTCCCGGTCGCCGCCGCCCGCCGGCAGCTCGTCCAGGATCAGCACGGTGTGGCTCGACGTCACGTCCGGCATCGTCTGCAACCGCGACAGCACCAGGTCGCGCAGGCTGTGCGCGTCGGGCGCCCGGACCAGCAGCACGAGGTCGTAGTCGCCGGACACCAGCGCGCCGTGCCACACCTCGGGGATCTCCATCACCCGCTGCCGCACGGCCTTCCACGAGTGCTGGCTGATCTTGAGGTAGACGTAGGCGGAGATGCCGAAGCCGTAGCGCTCGGGGTCGACGACCGCCGAGTACCCGGTGATCACGCCGTCGCGGTGCAGCCGCTCCACCCGTGAGTACGCGCTCGCCCGGGAGATGTGCAGCCGTTCCGCCAACGCCCGCATGGACAGCCGCCCGTCCGCCCGCAGCTCCTCCACGATGCGCCGGTCGAGCGCGTCGAGCGGTGCCGAATGTCCAGTGCGCGCCGTCATGTGGCGCACCATAACCCGCGTGCGCGGCCATTCGTCCGGATCGCGGCCCCGGATCTGGAACTTTGGCCGGTGTGAGCTGGACCATGCCCTCCGTCCCGGACCCGGGGACACCCGCCTTGAGACCACCCGCCTCGAGACACCCGGAGGAGCCCATGGCCCGCACCCGCGCGCCCGAGCGGACGTTGCTGCCCGGCGATGAACCGCTGTCGCTGCTGCGCAAGGACGGCACGCCGGTGGACGACTCGCCGCTGGCCATGCCCGACGACGACGTGCTCGTCGAGTTGCACCGCCGGATGGTCGTCGGCCGGCGGTTCGACACCCAGGCCACCGCGCTGACCAAGCAGGGCAGGCTCGCGGTCTACCCGTCGTCCCGCGGCCAGGAGGCGTGCGAGGTCGGCTCCGTGCTCGCGCTGCGCCCGCACGACTGGCTGTTCCCGACCTACCGCGACTCCGTCGCGCTGGTGACCCGCGGTGTGGACCCGGCCGGGACGCTGACCCTCCTCCAGGGCGGCTGGCACCTCGGCTACGACCCCTACGAGCACCGCGTCGGCCCCCAGTGCACCCCGCTGGCGACCAACACGCTGCACGCGGTCGGCTTCGCGCACGCGGCCCGGTTGAAGGGCGAGGACACCGCGGCGCTCGTGCTGCTCGGCGACGGCGCGACCTCCGAGGGCGACACCCACGAGGCGCTGAACTTCGCCGGCGTCTGGAAGGCCCCCGTGGTGTTCCTGGTGCAGAACAACGGTTACGCGATCAGCGTGCCCATGTCCAAGCAGAACGCCGCGCCGTCGTTGGCGCACAAGGGCATCGGGTACGGCGTGCCGTCGGTGCTGGTGGACGGCAACGACGCGGCGGCCGTGTACGCGGTGGTCCGGGACGCGCTGGAGGCGGGCGGGCCGACGTTGATCGAGGCGCTGACCTACCGGATCGAGGCGCACACCAACGCCGACGACGCCACCCGCTACCGCACGTCCGACGAGGTGGCGGCGTGGCTGGACCGCGACCCGGTCGACCGGCTGGAGGCGTACCTGACCGCGCGGGGCCTGCTGGACCCCGCGCGGCGGGCGGCGGTGGCGGCCGAGGCGGAGGACTTCGCGGCGTCCGTGCGGGCCCGGATGAACGCCGACGTCGTGCCCGCGCCCGAGGAGCTGTTCGAGCACGTCTACGCGACCCCGCCCCGGCACCTTCGGGAGCAGGCCGCGATGCTGCGGGAGGAGCTGGCATGACCGCCGTCCACGAGACGTCCGCGGTGTCCATGGCGGGCGCGTTGAACCGCGCGCTGGCCGACGCGTTGGCCGCCGACCCGACCGTGCTGGTGTTCGGCGAGGACGTCGGGCCGCTCGGCGGCGTGTTCCGGGTGACCGACGGGCTGGCCGCGCGCTTCGGCGAGGACCGGGTGTTCGACACGCCGCTGGCCGAGTCCGGCATCGTCGGCACGGCCATCGGCATGGCGATGAACGGGCTGCGGCCCGTGGTGGAGATGCAGTTCGACGCGTTCGCCTACCCCGCGTTCGAGCAGATCACGAGCCACCTGGCCAAGCTCCGCAACCGCACCCGCGGGCGGGTGTCGCTGCCGGTGGTGGTCCGGGTGCCCTACGGCGGCGGCATCGGCGGCGTCGAGCACCACTGCGACTCGTCGGAGGCGTACTACACGCACACGCCGGGGTTGCGGGTCGTCACGCCCGGCACGCCCGACGACGCCTACCGGCTGCTGCGCGACTCGATCGACTCGCCGGACCCGGTGATCTTCCTGGAGCCGAAGCGGCGGTACTGGGCGAAGGGGCCGCTCGACGCCGGGCCGTCGATCGGGTTCGACCGGGCCCTGGTGCGGCGTGAGGGCCGTGACGTCACCTTGATCGCGTACGGGCCCATGGTCGCGACCGCGCTGGAGACGGCCGAGGCGGCCGCGGAGGAGGGCCGGGACGTCGAGGTCGTGGACCTGCGGTCGTTGTCGCCGTTCGACGACGAGACCGTGTGCGCCTCGGTGGCGAAGACCGGGCGCGCGGTGGTGGTGCACGAGGCGTCCGGGTTCGGCGGGTACGGCGCGGAGGTCGTGGCGCGGGTGACCGAGCGGTGCTTCCACCACCTGCACGCGCCGGTGCTGCGGGTGACCGGGTTCGACATCCCCTACCCGCCGCCCAAGCTGGAGGAGCACCACCTGCCCGGCGTGGACCGCATCCTGGACGCGATCGACCGGCTGCAGTGGGACGACCGGGTCGTCGGGGGCTACCGTGCCTGACTTCCGGTTGCCCGACCTGGGCGAGGGGCTGACCGAGGGCGAGATCGTGAGCTGGCTCGTGTCGGTCGGCGACGCGGTGACCGTCGACCAGCCGGTGGTCGAGGTGGAGACGGCGAAGGCCGTGGTGGAGGTGCCGTGCCCGTTCGAGGGCGTGGTGAGCGCCCGGTTCGGCGAGCCGGGGGAGAAGCTGGCGGTCGGGTCGGTGCTGCTGACCGTGGGCGAGCCGGAGCCGGAGCCGGAGTCGTCGGAGTACTCGGGCAACGTCCTGATCGGCTACGGCACCTCGACCGCCCCGCGCCGCCGTCGCCGCCGCGAGTCCCACGTTCGGAACGCGGGTGTCCTACGTTCGGAACACCCGGGTTCAACGCTCGGAACGCCGGAACCGGCCCCGCTCGCGCCCGCGGTCATCTCGCCGTTGGTGCGGCGGTTGGCGCGGGAGAACGGGCTGGCGCTGGACCGGATCGCCGGCACCGGACCGGGTGGCGTGATCCGGCGCGCCGACGTGGAACGCGAACTGGCCGCCCGCGCCACGGCGACGACCGCCCCGCCTTCTTCCGCCGCGACACCGTCCGGGCTCAACGGGACGACGGCCGCGCTCAACGGAACCCCGACCACCCCCGCCCCGGTCGCTCCCGCCGCAGCCGCCGCGACGGCTCCCGCCGCGTCCGCCCCGGCGGCCGGTCGGCGCATCCCGTTGCGCGGCCTGCGGGGCGCGGTGGCGGAGAAGTTGGCCACGTCGCGGCGGGAGATCCCCGAGGCGACCGTGTGGGTGGACGTCGACGCCACCGACTTCCTCGCCGCGCGGGCCGCGATGCCGTCGGTGTCCCTCCTGGGTCTGCTGGCCCGGTTCACCGTGCTGGGCCTCAAGAAGTTCCCCGAGCTGAACTCGCGCGTCGAGGGCGACGAGGTCGTGGTGCTGGACGAGGTGCACCTCGGCTTCGCCGCCCAGACCGACCGGGGCCTGGTGGTGCCGGTGGTCCGGAACGCGCAGTCGCTGACCACCTCCGGACTGGCGTCCGCCATCGCGGCCCACACGGCGTCGGCGCGCGAGGGCAGGCTCACCCCGGCGGACCTCACCGGCGGCACGTTCACGGTCAACAACTACGGCGTCTTCGGCGTCGACGGCTCGGCCGCGATCATCAACCACCCGGAGGCCGCCATCCTGGGCCTCGGCCGCATCATCGACCGGCCGTGGGCGGTGGGCGGCGAACTCGCCGTGCGCAAGGTGGCGCAACTGACGCTCGCCTTCGACCACCGGGTGTGCGACGGCGGCACGGCGGGCGGGTTCCTGCGGTTCGTCGCCGACTGCGTCGAGTCGCCGGTCACCGCCCTGGCCGAGTTGTGACTCCCCCGGGTGGCGGGAGCGGCCCTCCCGCCACCCGGCCGCAAACCCGCACGACGATCGGGCGCGGGTTTCGTAGATTGACCCCGTGACCAAGCCCGACTACCCCGTCCGGACCCGGCGCCTCACCCTGCGCCCCTTCACCCTCGACGACCACGCCGCGCTGCACTCGTGGATGTCGCGCCCCGACGTCGTGCGCTACCTCTACGGCGAGGCCCGCACGCCCGAGGAGACCGCCAAGAGCCTGGCCCTCAAGGCGGCGGTCGCGTGGCCCGAGAAGGAGGGCGACCACCTGGCGCTGGCCGTGGAGCACGACGGCGAGGTGATCGGCGAGGCCGTGCTCAAGTGGCTCAGCGAGGCGCACCGGCAGGGCGAGGTCGGCTACATCCTGCACCCCGACCACCACGGCCGCGGCTACGCCACCGAGGCCGCCGCGGCGATGCTCGACCTCGGCTTCACCCACCTCGGCCTGCACCGGATCGTGGCGTCGTGCGACGCGTTCAACGAGCCGTCGTGGCGGGTGATGGAACGCCTGGGCATGCGCCGCGAGGCGCACTTCCGGCACGGCGAGATCTTCAAGGGCGCGTGGGGCGAGGAGTTGATCTACGCGATCCTGGAGGACGAGTGGCACCGGATGGCGGACAGCCGGTGGCGGCCCGACGGCGCATGATGGCCGGATGCAGAGGTTCATGGAGGACAGCGGCGCGTACGAGCACTGGTTGGCGCTCAACCAGGACCAGTACGTCATCAACGCCGAACGCAGCCTGAACCCGGCCAACCTCGTCCTGCACCGCGCCTCCTGCCGCACGATCAACGGCACCCCGGCCCGCGGCGCCACCTGGGTCGGCAGCTACGTCAAGCTCGTCGGCGGCCGCGCGGAACTGGAGGCCGAGCACCCGACCGCCCGCCCGTGCCGCCTGTGCCTGTGAGCCGGCCGTGCCGCGACTCGTCTGGTACGTCGCCTACGGGTCGAACCTGCACGCCGAGCGGTTCGGCTGCTACCTCGCCGGCGGCACGCCGGTCGGCGCGACCAGGGGCTACCCCGGCTGCCGGGACACCAGCCCGCCGCTCGCCACCCGGGCGGTGGAGATCCCCGGCGGGATCTACTTCGCCACCGAGTCGCCCGTCTGGCTGGGCGGCCGGGCGTTCTACGACCCCGACCTGCCCGGCACGGCGGCCGCCCGCGCCTACCTCGTCACGGCCGCGCAGTTCGCCGACGTGGCGGCCCAGGAGATGTACCGCGACCCCGGCGCGGACCTCGACCTCACCGTCGTCCTCGCGGACGGCCGACACGTCCTGGGCCCCGGCCGGTACGAGACGCTGCTGCGCCTCGGCGAGCACGACGGCCACCCGGCGCTGACGTTCACCGCGCCGTGGAGCGCCGCCGACGTGGCGCACACGAAACCCTCGGCCGGCTACCTGACCATGCTCGCCACGGGCCTGGTGGAGGCGCACGGCTGGCCCGTCGACCGGGTCGCCGACCACCTCGCCCGCCGCACGCCGTTCTGGACCGCCGCCGACATCGCCGCGCTGCTCAGCCCGGAGGCGGACCCCACTCGTAGGTGCTGACCAGGCAGCACTCCTCGAAGCCGAATCGCCGGTAGATGCCGATGCCCGACGGCGACGCGGTGAGGACCGCGACCCGGTACCCGGCGGCCGCGGCCTCGTCCAGCACCCTGGCGGTCAGGGCCGTGCCCAGGCCGAGGCGGCGGTGGTCCGGTCGCGTCACCACGTAGTGCACGGCGGCGACCCCGGCGGCCAGGAACAGGTACGCGGTGGCGGCGGGCCGGCCGCCCAGCCGGCCGACGAACATCCGCAACGACCCGTCCGGCCCGTACGGCAGCGCCGAGTAGGCCCGGTACCACGGCTCGGTGACCTCGGCGGGCGCCCCGCAGCCCCACACCGACACCCAGTCGCGCACCCCGTCACGGTCGGTCACGGGCCGGATCGCCAGGTCCGCCACGGCCGGCGGCGCCGGGCGCGGCCGGGTCAGGTCCAGCCACATGCCCGGCTCGTCCTCGACGTGCCGCAGGCCGTGGCCCGTCAGCACCCGAGCGGCGTCCGGCGGTTCGGGGCGCAGCCCGGTCTCCCAGTGGAACGGCACGCCCCGCGCCCCGAAGTGGGCCCGCACCACCGCCACCGACCCGGCGAACCCCTCGGCCCCGACCCGCGACGGGCCGTTGAACACGCCGTCCGGCAGTCCCGTGTCCACCCACCGCACACCGGGCCGCTCGTGAATCGTCGCGCCGGGCACCGCGGCCAGCAGCTCGGTGAAGGCGGCCTTGCTCGCGTCCAGCGCCGCGGTCGCGCGCGCGGCGTCCGCGTCCGGGAGGATCCCGTCCATCAGTCCCGCGCCACCACGGCCTCGAGGTTGCCGTCGTCGCCGGCCACGCACGACGCCTCCCGCGCCGTCGTCGCCAGGAACTCCGACATGCACCGGCCGAACTGCGCGTAGCCCCGGTCGTTGGGGTGGAACGACTCCTGCAGCGCGTGCCGGGCCCGCGCCTCGTCCCGCAGCCCGTCGAAGTCGACGGTCAGCCGGGTGAACCACTCCTCCTCGGGCTTCCCGCCGCCCGTGCACGCCTCGCGGTCCTCGCCCGCCTTCGACAGGTCGAGGAACCGCGCCCCGGCCGCCCGCGCCGCCGTCCGCAACCCCTCGGACAGCTGCTCGACCGCCTGGTCCCGCACCCACTCCAGGTCGCCGGTGCGCAGCGGGCACCCCGACAGGTTCTGCAGGTCGAACGGGAACCCCGGCGCGACGGGCGCGGCGTAGGACTGGAGCACCAGCGTGTACGAGCGGGGCGTGTAGCCCTCGTCCTGGAGCACCTGGCGGATGTCGCGCAACGCCCGCTCGACCTTGGGCGTCATCCGCTCGACCCGCGCCTTCCACTCGTCGGCCATGGCCTTCGCGCAGTCGTTGCGGCGCTCGATCCACGCCCGCAGGCACGCGCCCAGCACGTCGGCGAACCGCGGGTCGTCGTTCGCGCCCACCGCCACCACGACCGCCGACACCCGGTACTCGCGGGCGATGGCGGCCAGCCGCCGGGCCTGCGACCCCTCCGTGTTGCGCACCTGGTCGGTGATGCCGACCTGCTCGGAGTTGGCGCCCGAGCAGGCCAGGTTGAACACCTTCTCCACGCCCGCCATCCGGGTGTGGTGCACGGACGCCTTGGTCGACCGGTGGCACCAGTTGTCGTTCTCGCCGTTCGTGCCCGGCTCGTACGAGCCCGCGCCCTCGCCCGACATGGTGCTGTCGCCGAGCGCCACGATCGCGCGCGGCGCGTCCCGCCCCGGCCCCGGCAGCGGGGGGTAGGGCGAGTCGCTGACCAGCAGCACCAGGGCGACGAGGGGGAGGACCAGGGCGACGGTCAGGAGTCGGCGGCGCATCGACGCCTATCCTACGGAGACCCGTCCGCCGCTGAGCACCACCGTGCGGTCCGCCGCCCGGTGCACCTCGTCGTGGTGCGTGGCGACCAGCACCGCCGCGCCCTCGTCGGCCGCCCGGCGCAGCACCCGGACCGCGATCGGCCCGGTGCGCTGGTCGAGGTGCGCGGTGGGCTCGTCGGCCAGCAGCACGGCGGGCGAGCCGATCACGGCCCGCGCCAGCGCGGCCCGCTGCTGCTGCCCGAACGACACCTCGCCCGGGTACCGGTCGGCCAGCTCCGCGACGCCCAGCTCCGCCAGCAGCTCCGTCACCCGGTCGAGCGCGCCGCCGGTGCGGCCGAGCCGGATGGGCAGCGCCACGTTCTCGGCCAGCGTCAGCTCGCCCGCCAGCCCCAGCGCCTGCGGCAGCAGGGCGCACACCTTCCACGACGGCGGCGACGTCAGCACCTCGCCCGCCATCTCCACCGTGCCCGCGTCGGCCCGGTCGAACCCCGCCAGCACGGCCAGCAACGCGCTCTTGCCCGACCCGGACGGCCCGGACAGCGTCACCAGCTCGCCGGCCGCCACCTCGAGGTCCACCCCGCGCAGCACGTGCACCGGCCCGCTCGCGTGCCGGAACGTCCGCTCGACGCCCTTCGCCCGCAACGCCGTCATGCCACCAGCACCCCGTTCCTCAGGTCGTACCGGGTGTCCGCCAACGCGATCAGCCTCGGGTCGTGCGAGGCCACCACGACCGGCACGCCGCGCCGGGTCAGGTCGGCCAACGTCTCCAGCACCAGGTCCGCCGACGTGGCGTCCAGCTGCGAGGTCGGCTCGTCGGCCAGCACGACCGCCGCCCGCCGGGCCAGCGCGCACCCGAACGCGAGCCGCTGCTGCTGCCCGCCGGACATCGCCGACACCTTCCACGCGGCCGTGCCCGGCAGCCCGAGCTGCGCCAGCAGCTCGTCCACCGGGGCGGTCCGGCCCGCCGCCTGCGCCGCCGCGCGCAGGTTCGCGCCCACGTCCAGGTGGCCGATCAGGTTGTCCCCCGGGTTCTGGAACACCAGCGCGATGTCACGTCGCCGCAGCGCCCGCCGCGCCCGTGACGACAACCGGGCCGTGCCCATGCCGCGCAGCTCGACCCCGCCGCGCGTGGGCCGCTCCACCAGGCTCAGCACCCGCAGCAGGGTCGACTTGCCCGACCCGGACGGCCCGGCCAGCACGGTCATGCCCGTCGCGGGCACGTCCAGCGACACGTCCGTCACCGCGGTGACCGCGCCGGCGGGCGTCCGGTAGTCCACCCCGACGTCGCGCAGCCGCAACACGTGCTCACCCACGGATCAGCTCCCCGATCTTCGCCGAGCGCACCGAGCGCACCGCGATCCACGCCGCCACCAGCACCACCAGCACGCTCCCCGCCGCGGTCGCCACCAGCAGCGGCACCACGTCCGGCACCTCCGGCGACGGGGCCAGGCGCGGCGCGGGGTCCAGCCTCGGCACGGTGAAGCCGCTGCTCACCGCGCTCGCGGCCAGGCCGACCACGACCGCCGCCGCGGCCACCGCGCCCAGCTCGAACAGGTGGCTGCGCAGCAGCGCCGCCGGTCCCAGGCCCATCCGGGTGCTGAACGCGCCGGACAGCGCGTTCTGCCGCCGCCGCACCTCGACCGCCAGCAGCAGCGCGATCGACGCCACCACGGCCAGCACCGCGCCCAGCGCCGTGACGAACCCGAACGTCCACTGGATGGTCAGGAACGGCAGGCCCTGCACGGCCTTCTCCTTCTCGCCGACGTTGCGGTACTTCACGCCGGCCTCCGCGAGGGACGCGGTCAGCTCGCCCAGCGGTCTGGTCGACCACACGTACCAGGAGCCCACGTCGTCGCGGTCCTCGATCCGGTCCACCGGCACGACCCAGCCGGACCTGCCGAGCTTCGGGAACGACGGCACCCACGCGTCCGGGTCGATCGCCGGCAGCCCCGGCAGCCGCACCTCGCGGCGCGGCACGTCGCCGACCCGCAGCGGCTCGGCGAGCAGGGCGGGGTCGACGTCGGACGGGAACGCGCCGTCGCGGAACGTGCGGGGGTCCACCACCAGCGCGGTCCGGTCGTACTGCTCCACGAAGCCGACGATGGTGGAGTTGCCGCGCAACGCCTCCGGCAGCTCGGTGGTCTCCGGCTCGACCTGGGCGTAGCTGTTGGCCCCGGTGAACATGCCGGACTTCACGTCGAGCGCGGTCCGCTGGGAGCCCGCGATGGCCGCGCCGACGGCCATGGTGCCGACGGCCAGCACGCCCACCAGCAGCACGCCCGTCACCGGGCCCGCCGCGGCGGCCAGCCGCCGGATGGCGAGCTGCGCGGCGGGTTTCGACCACAGCCTCGCCCGGTGCGACAGGGCCAGCGCCCACTTCGCCGACCGCGCGGTCAGCAGCGCCGCGGTCAGCACGACCAGCAGCGGGAACGCCAGCGCGGCGGCGTCGATGCGCGGCAGCGCGCCGATCTTGCTCGTGGTGGCCAGGCCGCTGTCCTGCACCCGCTGCCACGCCCACACCGCGAGCCCCGCGCTGACCAGCTCCCACGGCAGCGCGGTCAGCACCGCCCGCACCCGGTTGCCCCGGCCCGAGCCCTGGAACGCCCGGTGCGTCCGCAGCGCGGCCGTGGCGAACGTGACCGCGAGGCTCGACGCCACGACCACCGCCACGGCCAGCGCCGCCGTCGTCCCGGTGCCGGGCGGCAGCACGTCCGAGGGCGCGTACCCGGGCAGCAGCAGCCGCGCCAGGCCCAGCCCGCCCACGCCGCCGACCACCAGCGGCAGGCCCAGCTCCAGGACACCGCGACCGCCCAGCGCGAGCGGGCCCGCGCCGCGCACCCACAGCAGGCGCAGCTCCGACTGGCGGCGCTGCGCCCACTGGACGGTCACCGTGGCCACCCCGGCCAGGCCGATGAGCAGGCTGATCAGGGTCAGGCCGAGCACCGCGGAGCGCACGTTCACCACCGTCTGCCGGGCGTTCTCGACCGGCAGCACCAGCGGCGACACCATGCGGTTGAACCCGGGCGCGAGGGGCGCGACGCGCTCGGTGCCCTCGGCGAGCAGGGCCGCGGCCTCGTCGACGGTGCGGGGCACGTCGGCCGGGAAGCGCACGGTCACGTCGGTCACGCCGGCGATCTCGGGCGGCAGCGCGGCGAACGCCTCGGCGCTGGGCAGCCACACCACGGCCGTGGCCAGCTCGTCGCGGTCCAGCACGTTGGGCACGATGAAGTGGCGCTCCGAGCACCACCACTCGGGCAGCGGGTCGAGCACGTCGGCGTAGATCGCGGTCACCGGTGGCAGCCGGCCGCCCATCCCGCGCCCGCCGAGCCGCACGCCGACGGTGTCGGCGATGCTCTTCGGCACCCACAGGCCGTCCTTGCCGCCGCCTTCGAGCACCTTGAGGTGGTCCGTCGCGCCGGGCCGGTACCCGAACTTGGCCTCGGTCGGCGGGCCGCCGAAGTCCGCCCGCTGCTCCCGCACGTAGGCGCCGATCAGCGGCTCCCGGTCCGGCACGGCCCGCCTGATCTCCTCGATCGCGCGGGGCACCTCCGCGTGGGCGACGCCCGTGGCCTCCAGCGACGGGTGCAGCGCCTGCTCGCACAACCGGCTCTGCTGGTAGTCGATGGCGGCGCTGCCCGAGGCGGCCGAGTGCATCACGGCGGCGGCCACCACGAAGCTCAACAACACCGCGGTGACCACGCTGACCAGCAACGTCAGCGGACTCGACAGGGCCGCGCGCGGGGCGGCTCGCCACGGGATCTGCACCTGCGCACGGTAACCGGCGACCACGCGGAACAGGAGGATTTTTCCGAACGACGTTCATACCCCGGACAACCTCCGGACAACGCGTCCGGTTGTCCGGAGGCCGCCCACGAACCCTGACAACGTCACCGAACCGGGCGCGCCGGTCTCAGCGGCCGCGCCCCGTCTTCTCCTGCAACCGGTCGATGAGCTGCGACGCCTCCACCTTCGTCAGCCCGTCCGGCACCTCCTCGCCCGCCTCCTGCGCCAACGTGTGCAGGTAGGACTCCTGCGGACCGGTCATGGGCTCGTCGCCGGTCGTCCAGTCCCGCGGGTCCTTCTCCGGGTTGCGGTCCATCGCGGCTCTCCTTCCTCGAACGCCCGTTCGAGGTACCCGCTCCGGCGGCCCTTGACACACCCTCGCGTGGTCTAGTCCAATTTCGGCACCTGGAGGCCGCCACCGCTAGGAGGAGACGATGTCGCGCAGGGTCCTGTTCGCCCGGGTGGCGGCGGTGGCGGCGTTGGTGGTGGCAGCGGCCGCGGTCGGGTTCGCGCCCGCCTACGCCGCGTCGGTCACCGCCACGTTCACGAAGACGTCGAGCTGGGAGACCGGCTACACGGCGCAGTTCTCGATCAGGAACGAGACGAGCGCGGCGATCACCGGCTGGAAGGTCGAGTTCGACCTGCCCGCCGGCACGGCCGTCGGCGCCTACTGGGACGCGTTGCAGACCACCGCGTCCGGGCACTACACGTTCACCAACCGCGAGTACAACGGCAGCGTCGCGCCCGGCGCCACGGTGACGTTCGGCTTCAACGCCTCGGGCACCGCGAGCCCGGCCAACTGCAAGCTCAACGGCGCGTCGTGCGCGGGCTCCCCGACGACGACCACCACCACCACCACGACCACGACGACAACGACCACCACCACGACGACCACGGGTCCGACGACGACCACCACCACGACGCCGCCCACGGGTCTGCCCAAGCGGGTGCTGGTCGGCTACCTGCACGCGAGCTTCGCCAACGGCTCCGGGTACATCCGCATGAAGGACGTCTCCGACGACTGGGACATCATCAACCTGTCGTTCGCCGAGCCCACCTCCGCCACGTCCGGCGACCTGCGCTTCGCCCAGTGCCCGGTGGCCGAGTGCCCCAACGTCGAGTCCGAGGCCGAGTTCATCGCGGGCATCCGCGACAAGCAGGCCAAGGGCAAGAAGGTGCTGATCTCCATCGGCGGCGCGAACGGCCAGGTGCAGCTGTCCACCACGGCCGCGCGCGACGCGTTCGTGCGCTCCGCCTCGGCGATCATCGACAAGTACGGCCTCGACGGGCTCGACGTCGACTTCGAGGGCCACTCCCTGTCGCTCAACGCGAACGACACCGACTTCCGCGCGCCGACCACCCCCGTGATCGTCAACCTCATCCAGGCGCTGAAGACGCTGAAGGCCCGGTACGGCGCGAAGTTCGTGCTGACCATGGCCCCGGAGACGTTCTTCGTCCAGGTGGGCTACCAGCACTACGGCGGCGGCAGCGGCGCGGACCCGCGCGCGGGCGCGTACCTGCCGGTGATCCACGCGCTGCGCGACGACCTGACCCTGCTGCACGTCCAGCACTACAACTCCGGCCCGATCATGGGCCTGGACGACCAGTACCACTTCATGGGCGGCCACGACTTCCACGTGTCCATGGCGGACATGGTCCTCGCCGGGTTCCCGGTGCGCGGTGACGCCACCAAGGTGTTCCCCGGCCTGCGACAGGACCAGGTGGCGATCGGCCTGCCTGCGAGCGTCAACGCGGGCAACGGCTTCACGTCCGTGGCGGAGGTCCAGCGCGCGCTCGACTGCCTGATGAAGGGCGCGAACTGCGGCACGTACAAGCCGAAGGCCGTCTACCCGAACCTGCGCGGCCTGATGACGTGGTCGGTCAACTGGGACCGCCACAACAACTTCGAGTTCTCCCGTTCGCACCGCGCGTACCTGCCGAGGTAGCCGGGCCGGGCCCCCCGGCCGAACCCCCGCGGGGGCCCCCGCGAAAGGCCCCCCCCCCGCGGCCCCTGGGCGGGGGGGGTGGGGGGCCGTGACCCCCCCCCCCCCGCCCGGCGGCGGGGCGCCCCCCGGGGGCGCCCCCC
>NZ_JBHYXZ010000123.1:0-12413 GCF_042752395.1 Actinosynnema sp. NPDC059335
CGCTCCGCCCCCCCCCCCTCGCGCCTATCGTGACAGTGCCCCCCGTGCGCCCCCGCCCCCCCCCCGCCGGCGCCCCGCGCGCCGGGGGGGGGGGCGGGGGCCCCCCGGTCGGCGACGTGCCGGGCGAGGAACTCGGTGGAGGTGTTGATCCCGGCGAACTCGGGCACGTCGTCGAGGTTGCGGTAGTTGAGCGCGCCGAGCACCTCGCGCAGCCGCTCGGTCGCGAGTCCGATGTCGACCACGATGTTGTCGGCGTCCAGTTCGGCCCGCGTGAACTTCGCGTCCACCACGAACGTCGCGCCGTGCAGCCGTTGCGCGGGACCGAAGACCTCGCCGCGGAAGCTGTGGGCGACCATCACGTGATCGCGAACGGTGATGCTGAACAGGGTGACCTCCGCGGAGTTGCGGGCTACGGTGCAGGTCCGGCCGAGCGTAGTGAACGCCCCGCCGTCGCCGGGTGACGAGGGAGCCGGATGCGCGAGACAGCCTTCGACGACGAGGACGTGGCGGAGTCCGACCTGGTCACGCGCCGGGGGACGTTCCGCGCGGTGGCGTTCCGCGACGGCGGGCACGAGCACCTGGCGCTGGTGCACGGCCGGCCGGCGGGGTGCGAGGACGTGCTGGTCCGCGTGCACTCCGAGTGCCTGACCGGCGACCTCTTCGGCGCGCTGCGCTGCGAGTGCGGCGACCAGCTCGGCGCGGCGCTGGACCGGATCGTCGCCGAGGGCGGCGGCGTCCTGGTCTACCTGCGCGGTCACGAGGGGCGCGGCATCGGGCTCGTGGCCAAGGTGCGCACGCACGTGCTGCAGGACGAGCAGGGCCTGGACACGCTCGACTCCGCGACCGCGCTGGGCCTGCCGGTGGACGTGCGGGACTACGCGCCCGCCGCGCGCGTGCTGCGGCACCTGGGCGTCTCGTCCGTGCGGCTGATGTCGAACAACCCGGACAAGGTGCTGGCCCTGCGGGCCAACGGCGTCGAGGTGTCCGCCCGCGTGCCGCACCTGGCGCCGCCCAACCCGCACAACGTCGGCTACCTGATCGCCAAGCGCGACCGACTGGGCCACGACCTGCCCCAAGTCCCCGACCCCGCGTGAGTCGAACCCCCGGGCCCCGAGTGTCGAACGCTCGCGTACCCCGAATTCCACGCTCGGGTACCCCGCGGCCGTCCTGAACGTGGAACTCACGGGTCCCGAGCGTTCGACACACGGGACGTGAGGGTTCGACTCACGCGGAAGATCTGTCGGAAGGCAGACGACCGGTGGCGGGTGGCCCGGCGACGCTGGGCGCATGAGGAGAACGATGAAGGGCGTGGTCGGGGCGGTCTGCCTGCTCACCGCGCTCACCGTCGCGCCGGGCGTCGCGCACGCCGCACGTGCGCTCTCGTGGACCGACTGCGGTGACGGGTTGCAGTGCGGCGAGGTCACCGTCCCCGTGGACTGGCGCGAGCCGCGCGGCGGGACGATCGCGCTCGGCGTCGCCCGCCTGCCCGCCCGCGACCAGGCGACGAAGAGGGGCGTGCTGGTGGTCAACCTCGGCGGCCCGGCGCAGCAGGTCTCCGTGCTGCGCGTCGCCAAGGACGCGTTCACCGACCTGACCCGGTGGTTCGACGTCGTCGTCGCCGACCCGCGCGGGTTCGAGACCAGCGCCGGGATCACCTGCCCGTACCCCGCGCCGCTGCCGGAGAACCTGGAGTGGGCCTCGCCCGACCAGGCCACCTACGAGCGGTACCGCGCGGCCAACCACCGGTTCGGCGTCGACTGCGGCCGGGCGGCCGGGCCGCTCGCGGGCCGGCTCGACTCCTGGCAGGTCGCCCGGGACCTCGACGCGCTCCGGGCCGCGCTGGGCCAGACCAGGCTGAACTACTACGGCAACTCCTACGGCACCGTGTACGCGCAGTCCTACGCGCAGTTCTTCCCGCACCGCGTCGGCCGGATGTACCTGGACAGCGTGCTGGACCACACCACCCGCTCCTGGACCGACTGGCTCGTGCCCCGCGCCCGGACCATGGAGCGCGACATGGAGCGGTTCGCCGAGTGGTGCGCCGGCGAGCCGACCTGCGCCCTGCACGGCCGCGACACGCTCGCCGTCTGGGACGACCTGCTCGCCCGCGCCGCGCGGGAACCGATCCCCGGCGCGGGCACCACCGTGAACGCCTCCCGGATCGTGTCGCGCACCAACCCGGCGTTCGAGGGGGAGTGGCCGGACCTGGCCCGGTCCATCGCCGAGGCGCACGCGGGCGACGCCACCCGGTTCGCCGAGCAGCCGGTCGGCGGCCGCGACCCCGACCTGTCCCGGATCGCGTTCTGCGCCGACTTCCCCTACCCGTCGGACTACCGGGTGCTCAAGGCGTGGGAGGCCGAGCTGCGCGCGATCACGCCGCACATCGGGTGGGTCGCCACGTGGCCCATGGCCTACCACTGCGCCGGGCTCCCCGGCACCGGCACGTACCCGCCGCACCGGCTGCACGTGCGCGGTCTGCCGCCGATCCTGATCGCGAGCGGGGCGCACGACAGCACCACACCGCCCCTGGACGCACGACGCGTCGCGGCACAGCTCGGCAACGCCCGCTACCTCCCCGTGCAGGGCGGCCACGCCCTGTACCTCAGCGGCCACCCGTGCGTCCGGGAGCACGTCCACCGCTACCTGACCACCGGCGCGCTCCCACCCGAGGGCACGGCCTGCGGCGTCGCGTAGACCATGGCGGTCATGCGACTCGTCCGGGAAGTCCTGCTCGTCGTGGGCGTCACGGCGCTGCTGGTGCTGCTGACCCTGTGGGAGGGCCGCGGGGTGCCGCCGCCGGCCCCCGCGGTCCTGATCGGGTCGAGCCTGTGCGTCAGCCTGCCGTTGCTGTTGCGGCGCGTGCTGCCGCTGACCGGTGCGGTGCTGTCGGCGGTGGTCGGGCTCGGCGGCCTCGGGTTCCTGCCCGCGTGGCCGGGGATGCTGGTCACGATGGGCGCTTTCTGCGCGGCGGTCTACCACCGCGACCGCGGCCCGGTGCTGGTGCTGGCGGTGTGCGCGGGCTGGGTGCTGGTCAGCGCCGCCATCGCGGGCAGCCCGGTGCGAGTCTTCACGATCACCGACCTGGTGGTGATGGGCGTCGCGCCGGTGGCGACCGGCTACGCGTTGCGGCTGCACCGCGAGCGGGCCGCGCAGACGCTGCGGGTGCAACGCGCGGAAGCGGACCGGGTGCTGGCCGAGGAACGCGCCCAGCTCGCCCGGGACGTGCACGACAGCGTCGGCCACCACCTCACCGCGATCCGGTGGCAGGCCACCGCCGCCCGGCGGGCGCTCGCGGGCGCTTCCCCGGTCGCCGACCGCGCTCTGGGCACGATCGCCGACCTGTCGCTGTCCGCGCTGCACGAGGTGCGCGAGCTGCTGGGCGCGTTGCGGGAGGCGCCGTCCGGCGCAGGCCTGGCCGAGCTGGACCACCTGGCCGCACGGCTCTCCGGCCCGGACCGCCGCGTCACGGTGCGCCGGTCCGGGCCGGACGCGCCGCTGCCGCCCGCCGTCGACCACACCGCGTACCGGGTGGTGCAGGAGGCGCTGACGAACGCCGTCCGCCACTCGACCGCGGCCGGGGTGGACGTCCGGCTGCGCCGGGAGCGGGACCGGCTGGTCGTCACGGTGGTCGACGACGGGCCGCCCGCGGTGCGACCGCACCTGGAGGGGCAGGGCATCCGGGGCATGCGGGAACGGGTGGGGCTGGTGGGCGGCACCCTCGCGGTCGGCCCGGACGGGCCGCGGGGCTGGCGGGTGCGGGCGGAACTGCCGACGGGGAGGACGACGCGGTGACCATTCGGGTGCTCGTGGCCGACGACCAGGACCCGGTGCGGGAAGCGCTGCGGATGGTCCTCGACGGCGAACCGGACATCGAGGTGGTCGGCGAGGCCGCCACCGGGGTCGAGGCGGTGCACGTGGCGCTGACCCGCCGGCCCGACGTGGTGGTGATGGACCTGCGGATGCCGCACGGCGACGGCATCGCCGCGATCACCCGCCTCACCGCGACCGCCGCCGCGCCGAAGATCCTCGCGCTGACCACGTTCGACCTGGACGAGTACCTGTTCGGCGCGTTGGCGGCGGGCGCGTCCGGCTTCCTGCTCAAGGAGAGCGACCCGGCCCGGCTGCTGGAGGCGGTGCGGAGCCTGCACGAGGGGCGCGGGCTGATCGACCCGAAGGTCACCGGACGGCTCATCGCCCGCTTCGCCCAGCTCTCGCCCCGACCCGCCCCACCCGCGGCGGACCGGCTCACGCCGCGCGAGCACGAGGTGCTGGCGCACGTGGTGCGCGGGTTGAGCAACGCGGAGATCGCCGCCGCGCTGACCATCGAGGAGGGCACGGTGAAGACGCACGTCGCGCGCATCCTGACCAAGCTGGGCCTGCGCACCCGCGTGCACGCGGTGATCTACGCCTACGAGCACGGCCTCGGCCGGTAGCGATCGACGCGCGGTGCGCGCCGTCGGCGCCACCCCATAGGGTTCGGTGGGTGCCCATCGCATTCGACACGACCGGCTGGCAACAACACGACCGAGCGACCTGGTTCAACCCGGGCAACGGCGACCAGGTCACCCTCAGCTACTTCGACCTGGTGCCGGACCTGCCCGCGTCGCTGGACGACCTGCCGAAGCTGCGGCACGACCTGGCGGTCGTGGTCGGCGAGGTGGGGTGCCTGATCGAGGCCCACGTGGTGCGGCTGGGCGACGTGCCGGCGCTGCTCCAGGTGGTCAAGGTGCCCCTGCCGAACCAGCCGTCCGGCCAGGTGTTCCTCGGCTCGTTCACCGTGCCCAAGGCCGACAGCAGCGCCGTGCTGAAGCTCCAGGCGGCCGAACGCGGCATGACCGGCATGCGCGAGGCGGTGCTGGTGGCGCAGCTCGGCTTCGAGAACTGGGTCATGCCGCACCCGTACGCGCCGGAGGTGCAGGGCCGGCTGCCGTTCCACGCGGGCGACGACCCGCGCTTCGACCCGCAGTTCGCCGACCACCCGCTGTCCCGCCTCCGGGCCTGGGCGCACCACGTGGTCCGCACCGCCCGCGTGGACCCCCGCTTCGCCGCCCTGCCCCCATTCCGCCCGGCCACCCAACCTCCCGCCGCCCAACCTCCCGCCGCCCAGGCCCCCGCCGCCCAGGCCCCCGCGCCCCAGGCCGCCGCCGACACCGGCGCCGCCGACACCAGCGCCGACGTCACCGGGCCGACGTCCCCCGCCGACTTCACCGCGCCGCCGACCCCGACGCCACCCGCCGACTTCACCCCGCCCGGCGAATCCCCCGCCGCACCGGAACCGGAACCCGCCGCACCGGAACCCTCGAACCCCGCCGCACCGCCCGGCCCCGCCGTCGGCTCGACCCTGACCACGGTCGTGCCCGGCCTGCCCATCGGCGGCTACCTGCCGCTGTGGGTGGGCGAGCAGTGCACGTTCTGGCGGATGTCCGACCCCGAGGCCGTGCTCGACAAGCTCGGCCTGGGCGCGCTGGCCCGCACCCCGCTCACCGACCGCCGGTTCCGCGACCTGGTCGCCCTGGACGCCTCCTCGGCCACGATCACGCTGCTGGACCGCTACCGCGCGGAGGACGGCAGCACCGGCGGCTCCGTCGTCCGGCTCACCCGCGTGAGCGGCCAGGAGGCGCACCAGGCGCTGACCACCGACACGCTGCTGGACGCCTTCCGCCGGCTCGGCCGGATCAGCCTCGCGGCGGCCGAACGCGGCGAGCACGTCACCCTCGAACCCGGCACCCACAACGGCGACCTCGCGGAGCCGTACGTGCTGCTGGCCGTCGAGGAGCACGAGGGCAGGCCGGTCGCGACCGCCCGCACCGCACCGCCGCCACCCCCGGACACCCCGATGTGGCAGGGCACCGCGGCGGTGACCGCACCGGCGACCCGCGAGTCGGTCGAGGCGGGCGGCCTGCTCGCCATGTACGCGATGAACACCTGGGGCGAGCACCCGCTCCGCCTCTGCCTGACCTTCGGCCCCCGGTGACGCGTGGCGCCCGTCAACGGCGACGGGCGCGTCACGTCGAAGCGCGCACCACCAGCTCGGTCGGCAGGATCGCCGCGGCGGGCGGCTCGCCCCGGATCTGCTCCAGCAGCAGCCGCACCATCTCGCGCGTGATGCGCTGGAACGGCTGCCGCACCGTGGTCAGCGCGGGCCGGGTGGAGGTCGCGATGCTGGAGTCGTCGAAACCGCCGACCGCCACGTCCTCCGGCACCCGCCGCCCGGAGTCGTGCAGCACGTTGAGCGCGCCGGCCGCCATCAGGTCGGACGCCACGAACACGGCGTCCAGGTCCGGCGCGCGCTCCAGCAGCGCCGCCATCGCCGCCTCACCACCGGCACGGCTGTAGTCGCCGTGCGCGATCAGGTCCGGCGTGGCCTCCGCGCCGAGCACGTCCCGGTACCCGGCCAGCCGCTCCACGCCGCCCGGCGTGTCCGGCGGGCCGGTGATGGTGGCGATCCGCCGCCTGCCGCGCGACCGCAGGTGCTCGACCATGGACCGCGCGCCCGACCGGTCGTCGGCCGCCGCGTACGCGACGTGGCCCTCGTGCCCGAGCGGTTTGCCGCAGGCGACCACCGGGATGCCCGAGTCGTGCAGGTCGTGGATCAGCGGGTTGCCGGTGTGCGAGGACACCAGCAGCACGCCGTCCACGTGCCCGGCGGCGATGAACCGGCTGGTCCGCTTGCGCTCCACCTCCGTGCTCGCGGTCATGAGCAGCACCGGCACGTCCAGCTCGGCCAGCTCCTGCGTGCAGCCCTGGAGCAGGATGCTGAAGTTCGGGTCCTCGAACAGCCGCTGCTGCGGCTCGGTGAGCACGAACGCCACCGAGTGCGCCCGCTGCGTGACCAGGCTGCGGGCGGCCGGGTTGGCGACGTACCCGGTGGTCCGCACGGCCTTCAGCACCGCCTCCAGCGCCGCCGGGCTGACGTTGCGGCCGCCGTTGAGCGCGCGCGAGACCGTGCCGCGGGACACGCCGGCCGCCGCCGCCACGTCGTGGATGGTCGGCCGGTGCCGCGCCGCCTTGCTGCGCTCGACGCTCATGACTCCCTCATGTCTTCACCGCTCCGGAGAGCAAGTCGATGCGCCAGTATCTCTGCAAGGTGAGGAACAGCGCGATCAGAGGCAGCACCGACACCAGCGCGCCGGTGATCACGAGCGTGTACAGCGCGGGCGTGGTGTTGCCCTGCTTGAGCATCGTGTAGAGGCCGAGCGTGATCGGGAACTTCCCGTCGTCGCCCAGCATGATGTAGGGCAGCATGAAGTTGTTCCAGATCGACACGAACTGGAACAGGAACACGGTGACCAGGCCCGGGACCATCATCGGCAGCGCGATCGAGGTCAGGATGCGCAGCTCGCCCGCGCCGTCCGTGCGGGCCGCCTCGACCACGTCCTCGGGCACGGCCGCGCCGGCGTACACGCGGGCCAGGTAGATGCCGTACGGGCTGATCACGCCCGGCACCAGCACGGACAGGTAGGTGTCGGTCAGGCCGACCTTTGACAGCAGCAGGTACTGCGGGATGGCCAGCACCACGGCGGGCACCAGCACGCCCGCCAGCAGCGTGTTGAAGATCAGCGCCCGGCCGGGGAACGCGTACTTGGCCAGCGCGTACCCCGTCACGCCGGACAGCGCGGCGGACAGCAGCGCGCCCACCCCCGCGTACAGCGCCGAGTTCGCCATCCACTGCCAGAACATGCCGTCCCGGTAGCCGTTCAGCTCGACCAGGTTGGCCACCAGCGACGACCCGGGCGAGAACGTGGTGGTGGAGAACAGCTCGCCGCTGCTCTTGGTCGCCGCCACCAGCACCCAGGCCACCGGGAACAGGCAGTACGCCGCGCCGAGCAGCAGCACCACCGTCGGGAACCCGCCCCACCGCGCGCGGACCGCGGCGCTCACCGCTCACCCCCGAACGCCCGCGTCCGGGTCAGCCGCAGCAGGCCGAACGAGAGCACCGACATCACCACGGCGATCAGCACCGACATGGCGGCCGCGGAGTGGATGTCACCGCGGCCGAACGCGTCCTGGTAGACCTTCATCAACGGCGTCCAGGTGAGCGAGAGCGAGTTGGTCAGCGGCGCCAGCGTGGTCGGCTCGACGAACACCTGGAGCGTCGCGATGATCGAGAAGAACGACGTGAGCACGAGCGCCGGCGCCAGCAGCGGGATCTTGATCCGGATCGCGACCTGCCACGGCGTGCAGCCGTCGATCCGGGCCGCCTCGTACAGGTCGCGCGGGATCGACCGCAGCGCGGTGTAGAGGACGACCATGTTGTAGCCGACGCCGCCCCACACCGCGATGTTGGCCAGCGCGAAGTAGATCCCGGTCGGCGACAGCAGGTCCACGCCGGGCAGCGACAGCTCGCGCAGCAGCTGGTTGAGCGGGCTCGTCCCCGGCAGGTACAGGAAGCCCCACAGCAGGGACGCGATGACGACCGGCACCGCGTACGGCAGGAAGATCGCGATCCGGCTGAACCCGCGGGCCCGCACCCGCTCCTCGTCCAGCAGGAGCGCGAACACCAGCGCCAGGCCCAGCATGGCGGGCACGAGGATCGCGCCGTACCCGAACACCCGCAGCGCGCCCGCGCCCAGCTCGGCGTCGGTGAGGGCCCGCACGTAGTTGTCCAGGCCCGCGAACACCTCGGAGCGGCTGCCCCGGCCCAGCCCCAGGCCCTTCACCTCGGTGCGGAACAGGCTCAGGTACAGGGTGTAGCCGATGGGCAGCGCGAACACCAGCAGGAACAGCACCACCGCCGGGGCCACGAAGGCGTACGGCGCCAGCCTCGGCGCCGTGCCGCCCCGCCCGGGCACGCGTGTCGACGTCACGGGCGGGCTCCTCAGTTGCCCACGGTGAAGCCGTTGGCCTTCATGTCGTCCACGGTGGCGGACTGCATCTTCGCCAACGCGGGCACCAGGTCCGCGCCGGAGCTGATCGCCTCGCCCATCGCGTTGCGGTACGCGGTGTAGGTGACGTTGACGTTCGGGCCCCAGGTGAAGCCGGCCGACGTGGCGGCGATCTCCGCGGCCCGGGTGTAGAAGTCCGGCTGGTTCGGGAAGAACGCGGGCGGGTTCTTCAGCGCCTCCTGCGCCGAGGTGGCCGCCGGGTAGACGGCGCTCTCGGTGACCAGGCCCGCAACCGCCTCCGGGGCGGTGTTCAGCCACACCGCGAACTCGGTGGCCGCCTTGCGGTGCTTCGACCCCTCGGTCACCGCCGTGGTGGAGCCGCCCCAGCTGCCGGTGCGCGGCTTCGCCGCGTCCCACTGCGGCATCGGGGCCATCGCCCACTTGCCCAGCGTGCCCTCCGCGTTGCCCTTCAGCACGCCCGGCGCCCACACCGCGCTGAGCCAGCCGATCTGCACGCCGTCGTTGAGCGCCTTGTTCCACTCCGGCGTGTACATCGGGGACTTGTCGATCGCGCCCTCGGCGATCAGGCCGCTCCAGTACTGCGCGACCTTCCTGGTGGCCGCGTCGTCCACGGAGACCTTCCAGGTGTCGCCGTCGACCGACCACCACGAGCCGCCCGCCTGCTGCACGAGGCCCGCGAACCAGCCGGGGTCGTTGGAGGAGAACGTGCCCAGGAACTTGTCCGGCGCCTTGGCCCGCAGGTCGCGCGCGGTCTGCGCGTACTCGTCCCACGTGGTCGGCGCCTTCAGGCCGTACTGCTCGAACAGGTCGGCGCGGTAGTAGAACATCATCGGGCCGGAGTCCTGCGGCACGGCGTAGACGCCCGCACCGCCGAGCGTCACCTGGTCCCAGACGCCGGGGGCGAACTCGTCCTCGGCCGCGGCGGCGCCCTCGGAGATGTCGGCCACCACGTCGTTGCTGACCAGCGTGGGCAGCGACTGGAACTCCACCTGCGCGAGGTCCGGCGGGTTGCCGCCCTTCGCGGCGGTGAGGAGCTTGGTCACCAGCTCGTCGCCCTGGGCCTGCTTGCTCACCACGACCTTCACGTCCGGGTGGCTCGCGTTCCACTTGTCGACGACCTTGTCGATGTCGGGCGCCCAGGCCCAGAAGGACAGTTCGACCGGGCCGTCGGTGGTCTGCTCGGTACCGCCGCCGCAGCCGGCGATCAGGGCGAGGCCGAGCCCGATGGCCGCGGCCTTCTTCGCGATGTCGAGTCGCATGGGGTCTCCGGGGGTTCCGCGTCGCTGACGCCGCTGCCAGCGAGAACCGCGCTGTGAACGTGCACAGTAGTTGTCTCCCCGTCACGGCTGTCAACCACTTGACTCGCCCTCTTATCTGCACCGTAATGTGCGAAGGGACCGTGCACGTTCACAGCCACTGGAGTTTTCATGACGTTTGTGGTGCCTCGGCAGGCCGACGGGCAGGCGGTGGAGGACCCGTTCGCCCCGCGGATGCCGGTGGGCGTCGACGGACTCGTCTACGGCGGGGACTACAACCCCGAGCAGTGGCCCGAGGAGGTGTGGGTCGAGGACGTCGGGCTGATGCGGCAGGCCGGGGTGAACCTGGTGAGCGTCGCGATCCACGCGTGGGCGGCGCTGGAGCCGAGGCCGGGCGAGTTCGACTTCGGCTGGCTGGACCGGCTGCTCGACCTGCTGCACGGCGCGGGCATCGCGGTCAACCTGGCCACGCCGACCGTCGTGCCGCCCGCGTGGCTGTACCGGGCGCACCCGGACATCCGGCCGGTCACCCGCGACGGCACGGTGCTGGAACTCGGCTCGCGGGCCACGTTCTGCCCCAGCGCGCCCGCCTACCGCGAGGCCGCCGCGGCGATCACCCGGCAGCTCGGCCGGCGGTACGGCGCGCACCCCGCCGTGGCGCTGTGGCACGTGCACAACGAGTACGGCGCGCCGGTCGGCGCGTGCTACTGCCCCCGGTCGGCCGAGGCGTTCCGGCGTTGGCTGCGCGACCGGCACGGCACCCTCGACGCGCTCAACGAGGCGTGGGGCACCAGCTTCTGGGGCCAGCGCTACGGCGACTGGGCCGAGGTCGAGCCGCCGCGCGTGTCCGGCACCACCGGCAACCCGGCCCACGAGCTGGACTTCGCCCGGTTCTGCTCGGACGAGCTGCTGGCCTGCTACACCGCCGAGCGCGACCTGCTGCGCGAGCACTCGACCGTGCCGATCACGACGAACTTCATGACCACCAACTGCAAGTCGATCGACTACTGGCGCTGGGCGCGCGAGGTGGACGTGGTGGCCAACGACCACTACCTGACCGCCGAGGCCGACCGCAACCACATCGACCTGTCGCTGTCGGCGGACCTGACCCGGGCGGTGGCGGGCGGGCGGCCGTGGATGCTCATGGAGCACTCCACCGGCGCGGTGAACTGGCAGCCCCGCAACCTCGCCAAGCGGCCGGGCGAGATGCGCCGCAACAGCCTGGCGCACGTGGCGCGCGGCGCGGACGCGGTCATGTTCTTCCAGTGGCGCGCGTCCCGCTTCGGCGCGGAGAAGTTCCACTCCGCGATGCTGCCGCACTCCGGCACGCGCAGCCGGCTGTGGCGGGAGGTCGTGCGGCTGGGCGGCGACCTCGACGCGCTGCGCGAGGTGCGCGGCAGCCTGGTGCGGTCCGACGTCGCGGTGCTGTGGGACTGGGAGTCGTGGTGGGCGCTGGAGCTGGACTGGCGGCCGTCGGTGGACCTGTCCTACCGGGAACGCGTGGGCGCGTTCTACGAGCAGCTCTGGGACGCCCGGCTGACCGTGGACTTCGTCGCGCCGGGAGCCGACCTGGGCGGGTACCGGCTGGTCGTGGCGCCGTCGCTGTACCTGACCTCGACGGCGGCGGCGAAGGTGCTGCACGACTACGTGGCGGGCGGCGGCACGCTCGTCGTCTCGTACTTCTCCGGCATCGTGGACGCCAACGACACCGTGCACCCCGGCGCGCACCCCGGCGCGCTGCGCGACGTGCTCGGTCTGGAGGTCGAGGAGTTCCTGCCGCTGCGGGCGGGCGAGGAGGTCGCGCTCGACGGCGGCCTGCGCGGCGACGTGTGGGCCGAGCACCTGCACCTGACCGGCGCGGAGAGCGTGCGCGACTACGTGGACGGCCCGGCGGCGGGCGGCCCGGCCGTGACCCGGCACCGGCTCGGCGCGGGCACCGCCTGGTACGTCTCGACCCGGCTGCGCGGCGCGGCGCTCGCCGAGGTGCTGCGCGAGGTCTACCCGGTCGCGGGCGTGGCGGTGGACGACGACCTGCCGCGCGACGTCGAGGTGGTGCGCCGCCGCGGCGCGGACGCCGAGTACCTCTTCGTGCTCAACCACACCGACGACGAGGTGCGCCTGCCCGCGTCCGGCACCGAGCTGCTCACCGGGCGGCGGTGCGAGTCCGAGCTGCGCGTGCCCGCGGGCGACGTGGCGGTGCTGAGGTCCTGAGGGCCCCGGGGGGGGGGGGGCGGGGGCCCCCCCCCCCCCCCACCCCCCCCACCCCCCCCCCCACCCACACCCACACCCCAAACACCACCACCAACACCCC
>NZ_JBHYXZ010000123.1:12421-20019 GCF_042752395.1 Actinosynnema sp. NPDC059335
CGGGGGGGGGGGGGGGGGGGGGGGGGGGTGGGGGGGGGGGGGGGGGGGGGGGGGGGGTGGGGGGGCGGGGGGGGGCGGGGGGGGGGCGCCCGCGGCCCCCCCCCCCCCACCACTACCCCCTCCTACGCAGTACTCCGCATTCCGTAGTACCCTCCACGGCAGACCACCGGGGAGAAGCGCATGGACACGAGTCAACTGCTCAAGGGGGTGCTCGACCTCGCCGTCCTCGCGGTGCTGCGCAAGGAGGACGGGTACGGCTACGACGTGCTGCGCAGGCTGCGCCAGGGCGGGCTGGACGGCGTCGGCGACGCGTCGGTCTACGGCACCCTGCGCCGGCTCTACAACGCCGGGCTGCTCACGTCGTACGTCGTGCCCAGCGAGGAAGGGCCGCACCGCAAGTACTACAGCCTCAACGAGCCGGGCCGCGCCCGGCTGCTCGAATCGGGCAACACCTGGAAGTCGTTCGCGCGGGCGTTGGACGACCTGTTGGGGGAGGGCGCATGAACACGCAGACGGACGCCGGGGTGCGGCACTACCTGGACGGCATGCGGGAGGCGCTGGCCGACCTGCCCGCCGCCGAGGTCGGCGAGATCATGGACGACGCGGGCGCGCACGTCGCCGAGGTCGCCGAGGAGCTGGGCGAGGACTTCTCCCTGGCCGCGCTGGTGGACCGGCTGGGCACGCCCCGCGCGTACGCGGAGGAGCTGCGCGCCGCGGCGGGCTACCCCTCGCCGTCCCCCACCGCCGCGAAGGACACCGGCAACCGCCAGGCGTTCACGGCCCGGTTCGCGGTGTGGAGCCTGGTGGCCGCCGTGGTGACGGCGTTCGGCTTCGCGGTCACCCGGGGCGACGGCGCGGCCCTGACCCTGCTCGTCGGCCTGTGCGGCGCGGCGGCGACCCTGCTGGTGTTCCGGCAGAAGGGCCTGATCGCGGAGATCGCCCGGCTGCCCGAGACGGTGGCGCTGCGCGACGCGCTGGACCGGCTGGAGCGCTCCGACCTGCACAAGGCGGTGGAGGCGCTGCGCGTCTTCCAGCCGGTGTGGTGGATCGTCCGGGCGCTGCTCATCGCGGCGGCGGGCCTGATGCTGTACCGGTCGCCGGAGATCCTGCTGGTCGCGCTCGCGCTGGCCGCGGTGTCGCTGCCCGCCGGCCCGAAGGCCGCCACGGACCGCCGGTGGCTGTGGCTCAGCCTGCCCGCGACCGCGTTCGCCCTCGGGTTGCTGGTCTACGTCCTGGGCACGCTGGCGACGAACTTCACCGGCTACCCGGTCAGCCACTCCACGGTGAGCTACGACCCGCAGCCCCCGACGCCCACCAACATCTTCGTGTTCGACAAGGACGGCAACCCGCTGACCGACGTCCACCTCTACGACGAGAACGGCCGCCCGCTCAACGCGCCGTGGTACGGCTGCGGCGACGACCGTGACGACAACCGCAACGACAACCGCTTCCCCCGGCCGCGGGTCGTGCACGACGAGCAGGGGTGCCACGAGGAGACGGGCGTCCCGTTCGCGGTGGTCATGCCGACCATGCCGGCCACCACCACCTCGTCGGCCCCGTCCACCACCGCGCCGTCCACCACCGCGCCGCCCACGACGGTCACCACGACCACCACGGGCTGAGGTCGCTCAGCGTGCGGGCGGCCGCGCGGTGGACGCCCGCACGACGAGTCGCGTGGCCAGCTCGACCCGGTCGGACGCGGGCGGGCGGCCCTCGATCAGGTCGGCGAGCATCCACCCCGCCCGCGTGCCCATCGCGGCGAGCGGCTGGCGCACGGTGCTCAGCGCGGGCGACGAGCGCCAGGCCGCCGGCAGGTCGTCGAAGCCGACGACGCTGAGGTCGCCGGGCACCGACAGGCCGGCGGCGCGGGCCGCCTCGATCACGCCGAGCGCCTGCTCGTCGTTGCCCGCGAACACCGCGGTCGGGCGGTCGGGCAGGCGCAGCAGATCGGCGGCCTGCCGCCGGCCGCCCTCGCGGGTGAAGTCCGCGTGCCGGACCAGCGCCGGGTCGAACCCGATCCCGGCCTCGGCGAGGGCCGCCCGGAACCCGTCCAGGCGGGCCCGGCTGCACAGCATGTCGCGCGGCCCGCCGACCACGCCGACCCGCCGGTGCCCCAGCGACAGCAGGTGCTCCGCGGCCGTCGCGCCGCCCGCGCGGTTGGTGGCCCCGACGCTGAGCAGGGCCTGGTCGACCGGGTCCACCTGCACGAGCGGCACCCCGGCGCGGGCCAGCACGCGCCGCTCCGCGTCGCCGATCGGGCACGCCACCAGCACCACCCCGGCCCGCCGGGCGCCGACCAGGTCCTGCGCCCACGTCGGGCCGCGACGGGCGGCCGCCGACATCACCACGTCCAGCCCGGAGTCGACCACGCCGCGCATGACCTCCATCGCCCACGCGGTGTCCAGCGCCGGGAAGACGAGTTCGACCACCGGCGCGGCCCGGCGCCCGACCGGCTGCCCCGGCGCCCGCACGACCGGCCGGCACCCGCGCGCCACGACCCGCGACGCCGTCGTGCGCGACATCCCGCGCGTGGTGGACCCCACCAACCTCAAGCGACTCACGGGCCGACATTATCGGGATTCCCGCGAAATACAATCGAACCGCTGAACTGCAACGATTCACCCGCTCGGCGGTGCACTTCCGACCTGTCCACCCTCCTCAACGCTAATACTTTCGTAGAGATTGCGAAACTTTGCGGCCGATCGCCGGCCGCCCCCGACCCCCGCCAACCCCCTGCGCCGGGCCGTCTGCCACCGCACCGGCGTGCCGTGCAGGGCCGTGACGAGCGACCGCACCACCACCAGGTACGTCAGCTGCCGGTACACGACCTGCTGGAACGGGTAGGCCCACAGCGGGGTGAGCGGCTCGCCGTCGAGCCGGAGCGCGTAGCCGGCGCTCGCCGTCTGCACGGCCAGGAACACGCCCCAGATCACCAGCGCCAGCGGCGCGTCGGCCACGAACGCCCCGTACAGCACGTAGACGTCGAGCGCGGGGGCCAGCACCGGCAGCACCACGTGGAACGCCAGCAGGTACAGCAGCCCGAACCGGCCCATCCGCCCGCGCTCGCGCACCGCGGTCCGGTGCTTCCACATCGACTGCAACGTCCCGTACGACCACCGGTACCGCTGCCGGTACAGCCCGCGGGCGTTCGCCGGCACCTCGGTCCACGCCCGCGCGGACGGCTCGTACACCACCCGCCACCCGGCCCGGGTGATCGCCATGGTGAGGTCGGTGTCCTCGGCCAGCGTGTCCCGGCTGATCCCCCCGACCTCCTCGATCGCCTCCCGGCGGAACGCCCCGATCGCGCCGGGCACGGTCGGGACGCACTCCAGCGCGTTGAGGATCTGCCGGTCCAGGTTCGAGCCCGCGCAGTACTCCAGGTGCTGCCACCGGCCGAGCAGTCCGCCCCGGTTGGCGACCTTCACGTTGCCCGACACCGCGCCCACGCCGGTGTCGCCGAGCGGGCGCACCACCTTCGACACGGTGTCGGGCTCGAACACGGTGTCGCCGTCCACCAGCACCAGCGCGTCGTGCCGGGCCAGCGCGACGCCCGCGTTGAGGGCGGCGAACTTGCCCGCGTTCGGCTGGCTGACCACCCGCACGCCGGGCAGCCCCAGCCCGCGCACGACCTCCGCCGTGCCGTCGGTGGAGCCGTCGTCGACCACGACCACCTCCACCTCGGCGGGGTGCTCCGAGGCCGCGATCGACGTCACCGCGGCGGCGATGTTCGCGGCCTCGTTGTACGCGGGGACGATCACCGAGACCGGCGGCGCGTGCGGCTCGACCTCCAGCTCCCGGTGCAGCCGCCGCGCGGTGTGGGCCAGGCCGAGCTGCATCACGGTGCGCAGCAGCGCCAGCACGGCCACGAGCCCGCAGACCACCCCGAGGACGGTGAGGAGCACGTCGCCGTGGTGCCGCGCCCACGCCTGGACCCGGCCGGTGACCCGCGCGCCGAACCCGGCGTCGGCCATCGCGGCGGGACGGCCGGTCGCCGCCGTCAACGTGGTGAACCGGCGGTCCGGCAGCGCGTCGGCGAGCAGGTCGACCGCGGCGCGGGCCGCGGGACCCACGTGCAGCCGGACGACCCGGTCGGTGTCCAGGCCCGCGAACACCAGCGCCGGGTCGTGGACGTGCAGGTCCGGGGTGTCCGGCTCCGGCTCGACCAGCGACGTCTCGACGTGCGCGGCGTCCGCCACGGCGTTGCGCGCGAACGCCGCGCCCAACGCGGCCGGCTCGCCCTCGCGGAACCCCGAGACGCCGACCTCGTGGCCCTCCGCGACCATCCGCCGCACCAGGTCGGGGTGCTCGACCACCCGCGCGCCCACCACGACGAACGTCGCCCGCACCCCGCGCCGGGCCAACGCGTCGAGCACGCGCGGCGTCCACCTCGGGTGCGGCCCGCCGTGGATCACGAGCACCGCCGTGCCGGCCGGCACGGGCTCGGCCGTGACCGGGGCGAGCACCGGCTCGTCGGCCGACGACGTGGCGTAGGCGTGGAAGCTCAGCACGCCCATCAGCAGGCCGAGCCCCAGCACCAGGGAGATCCGGTCGGCCCTCACCCGAGGTGCTCGACCACGCTCGCCACCAGCAACGCCGAGAAGCCCAGCAACGACAGCGCGACCGCGAGGCTCACCACGCGCATCAGCCCGCGACGTCTGCCCGTCCGGTCGACGAAGACCTGTTCCTCCACCACGATCCCCCCAGCCTCACCACCGCCACCAGGAACCCCGCCGCCACCGCCGCCGCGAGGTGCGGGAAGGCCCGGACCACGAGCGGCCCGGCGACGATCGCCCACTCGGCCGCCGCCCTGCCCCGCACCGCGGTCAGGCCCACCACCAGCGCCGCGAACACCAGCGGCGGCGAGGGCACCACGGTCCACAACCCGACCGGCCGCACCACCGCGGCCGCGAACGCCGCGCCGGACACCATCAGGACGCCGAGCGGCCAGCCGGGTTGCCCGCCGTCCACCCAGACGCCCACCCCGGTGAAGACCGCCGACACGGCGACCGCCGCCAAGCTCGGCAGATGAGCCATGCGGTCGACCACGGCACGCCCCCCAGCGTCAGCAGGCATCTAGATTAGGCGACGCGAGGGGGCGAACGGGACGGAGGGAGTCCGCGCGGTGAAGTACCTGATGCTGATCTACGGCAACGAAGAGGTGTGGAACAGCACCGACGCGGAGCAGTTCGGCAAGCTCGTCGGCGAGGTGGACGCGTTCAACGCCGCCCTGCGCGGGTCCGGGGAGCTGGTCGAGTCCCGCGGCCTGGAGCCGCGACCGCGCGCGGTGCGCGTGGTCGGCGACGCGCCGGTGGTCACCGACGGCCCCTACCTGGAGGCCAAGGAGCACGTCGGCTCGTACTTCGTGGTCGACGTCGACAGCGAGGAGCGGGCGCTGGAGATCGCGCGGTCCTACCCGGCCCTGCGGTACGGCCGGGGCCTGGGCGGCGGGCTGGAGGTGTGGCCGCTGATGGCCCCGGGCGGCGACGACCGTTGACCTCCGGGGAACCCGTCGGCGACCTGCTGCGCTCGTTGACGCCGAGGGTGCTCGGCGCCCTGGTGCGCCGGCACGGCGACTTCGCCCGCTGCGAGGACGCCGTGCAGGAGGCGTTGATCGACGCGGCGCAGGCGTGGTCGCGCGACGGCGTGCCGGAGCACCCCCTGGGCTGGCTCGTCACCGTGGCCGGGCGGCGATACGTCGACCTGGTGCGCTCCGACGCCGCGCGGCAACGCCGCGAGCAGGCCGTGTTCGACGCCGTGCCGCGCGACGAGCTGCTCGCGCCGCCGCCGGACGCCGAACCGGCCCGGGACGACCTGCTGGAGCTGCTGTTCCTGTGCTGCCACCCCGCGCTGACCGCGCCGGCCCAGATGGCGCTCACGCTGCGGGCCGTCGCCGGGCTCACCACGGCCGAGATCGCAGCGGCCTTCCTGGTGCCGGACAAGACCATGGGCCAGCGGATCTCCCGCGCGAAGCAGCGGCTGCTGGAGGCGGGCGCCCGGTTCGAGCTGCCCGCCGACCGCGACCGGGCGCTGACCGTCGTGCTGCACGTGCTGTACCTGCTGTTCAACGAGGGCTACAGCGCCAGCGCCGGCCCCCGGCTGCACCGGCCCGACCTCACCGCGCAGGCGCTCCGGCTGACCCGGCAGCTGCACGAGCGGCTGCCCGACTCCGGCGAGACCGCCGGGCTGCTGGCGTTGATGCTGCTCACCGAGGCGCGTGCGGCGGCCCGCACCGGCCCGGACGGCGAGCTGGTCCCGCTGGCCGACCAGGACCGGTCGCGGTGGGACCGCGCGCTGATCGCCGAGGGCACGGACCTGGTGACGCGCAGCCTGGCCGCCCACCCCGCCGGCCCCTACCAGGTGCAGGCCGCGATCGCGGCCGTGCACTGCGAGGCGGCCACGGCCGAGGAGACCGACTGGCCGCAGGTCCTCGCGCTGTACGACGTGCTGGAACGCCTCGCGCCCGGCGCGGTCACCGCGTTGAACCGGGCCGTCGCCCTCGGTGAGGTGCACGGCCCCCGGGCCGCCCTGGACGTCGTCGCCGGGCTGGAGCGCGGCGCGCTCGCCGGCCACCACCGCCTGCTCGCCGTGCGCGGTCACCTGCTGGAGCGCGCGGGCGACCGGGCCGCCGCGAGCGAGGCGTTCCGGCAGGCCGCCCGCCTGGCCGGCACCGTGCCGGAGCAGCGGTTCCTGCTGCTGCGGGCGGCCCGCTGCGCGTCCGCCGAAGATTTTTCCGCGACGACGTAGAAGTCGGGTCGCCGGCTCCGATCCCCTCCCGAGCGAGCCCGCCGGGCCTCGCCGGGAGGAAGGAACAGCGATGACCAAGGTGACCGCGCAGCTTTCGGTGTCCCTCGACGGCTTCTACGCCGGACCCCGCCACGAGGGCGACGGCGACTGGTTGCGGTCGGCGGAGGCGGCGGCGTTCTTCCGCGTCACCCGCTGGGTGATCAACGCGTCGGCGTGGCGCGAGCGGCAGGGCATCGCCGGCGGCGAGCGGGACGTGAACTCCGACGTCGTGCGGGAGCACTTCGAGGCCGCCGGCGCGTACGTGATGGGCCGCCGCATGGCCGACGGCGGCGAGGTGCCGTGGGGTGAGGAGCCGCCGTTCCGGGCCCCGGTGTTCGTGGTGACCCACCGCCCGCGCGCGACCCTGGAGCGCAAGGGCGGCACGAGCTTCACCTACGTCACCGACGGGGTCGAGAGCGCCGTGGCCCGGGCCAAGGCCGCCGCCGGCGGCAAGGACGTCGCGGTGGCGGGCGGCGGGAGCCTGGTCCGGCAGGTCCTCGCCGCGGGCCTGCTGGACGAGCTGGAGCTGCACGTCGTGCCGGTGGTGCTCGGCTCCGGCCTGCGCCTGCTGGACGCCGACCTGGGCATCGGCGAGAAGGAGGGCATCGAGCTGACCCCGATCAGGGTCCTGCACACGCCCGACGTGACGCACCTGCGCTACGCCGTCACCGGCCGGGCGCCGCTGCTGCTGGACAACCGCGGCCGGGACTGAAACCCGGGCGCGGCGGGGGGGCGGGCCCCCCCCCCCCCCACCCAGGGGGGCCTGGAACACCAAAGTAATAACCGGGCGGCGGCCGCTGAGTGAGATCACCACA
>NZ_JBHYXZ010000123.1:20029-27138 GCF_042752395.1 Actinosynnema sp. NPDC059335
GCGGGGGGACGGACCCCTCCCCGCCGCGCCCGGGAGGCCGGCTACCCGAACGTGACGACCAGGCGGCCGTCCGAGGCGTAGGACCACTTCAGCGCACCGCGGTAGGAGGAGCACCGGGAACCGTTGGAGCCCGCCCAGAACTGGTTGGACCCGTCGACGTTGCCGACGGTGCGGTCGTTCGTCCCGCCGGAGCTGAAGCACGAGGTGTTGTTCCGGAACACCGACGAACCGCCGTCGAAGTTGAAGTTGCGCTCGGCGTTGTCGATCGAGACGTTGTCGGAGATCGTCATCGTGCCGAGGTTGCGGTTGTAGGTGAAGCCGTGCTTGCCGTTGCCGTAGGCGATGTTGCGCCGGATCACGTGGTTGACGCCGATGTCCTCGCCGCCGAGCTTGTAGCCGTTGCGGTCGCCGTTGCCGGCCTGCGAGCCGTCGCTCAGCGTGCCGTTGTCGTAGGCCAGCGAGTCCTCGATGGTGACGGCGCCGATCGGGCCGGTGTCGGTCTTGGTGAACAGGTCCCAGCCGTCGTCGATGTTGTTGTGCGCCACCGCGTACCGGAAGACGTTGCCCGGACCGGAGGTCAGCTTCGCGGCGAACCCGTCGGCGTCCTCGCCGTCGGAGTCGGCGTTGTCGTGCGACTCGGCGCTCAGGATCAGGTTGTAGGACGGCCACTGGTCCTTCGGCGTGCTGGACAGCATCCGGGACAGCTGGAGACCCGTGTCGCGGTTGAAGCGGGTCACCGTGCGCTCGAAGACGTTGTGGCTGCCGCCGACGAAGATGCCGTTGTCACCGGCCCGCTCGACCACGATGCCGCGCACGTGCCAGTAGTTGCCGTTCACGGCCAGACCGCGGTTGGCCGGGTCCTCCGCCTGGGCGGAGAAGTTCAGCACCGGCGTCTCGCCGGGGTAGGCGAACAGCTCCGTGCGGTCGCCCGACGTGCCGTTGTTGCCCTGCGGGATGGTGACGGTCTGGGAGAAGCGGTACGTGCCGCCGCGCAGCAGGATCGTGCCGCCGGGGGTGATGCGGGAGATGGCCGAGGTGAGCGTGGTGGGGTCGGCCTGCGTCCCGGACGCGTTGTCCGTGCCGTTCGGCGCCACGTGGAGCGCGCCGCTCGGCGGGTTGCCGGTGGTGGTCGTGGTCGTCGTGGTGGTGGTCGTGGTGGTCGTCGTCGTGCTGGTGGTGGTGGACGTGGGGCCGCCGGTGACCGGGGTGAACGTCCACTGCTTGGTGGCGGCGTTGTCGCACGAGTTCGTCTGCACCAAGGCGCCGGTCGTCGTGGCGTTGTCCTTGATGTTCGCGCACTTGCCGCCGTTGGCGTTGACCACGCGGTAGTTGCTGCCGCTCGCGGTCAGCGACCAGACCTGGCTGCTCGCGCCCGTGCACGTCTGCTGCTGGATGGCCTTGCCGGCGCTGGTGGACGAGTCCTGCACGCCCACGCACAGGCCGGTGGCGACCGACGTGATCCGGAACCCGCCGCTGACCGCGGTCAGCGTCCAGCGCTGGCCGGCGACGTCACCGCACGACTGCTGCCGCAGCTGCGTCCCGCTCGCCGAGCCGGCCGCGTCGAGGCAGTGCCCGCTGCCGGCGTTCTTCACCGCGTACGTGCCCGCGCCGACCGCGGCGTCGGCCGGCGCGGCCAGCGGCCAGGCGGCGAGCGTGGCGGCCAGCGCGGCCACCGCCCCGACCGCGACCAACGCGCTGCGGGCCATGCGTGGCCGGGTCACCGCGGTGTGCTCCGGTGTGCTCATGACGACTCCACTTCCGAATGACTTCCGGCGGTTCCGCGTTTTTCGCGCGCGACCGGGATCGGCGAACACCGGGTCCGGTAATCGCCGATTCACGAATATGACCGCCGGGCAGGGAAAGCAATTCCGCATCGGATGCTAGGAGGTGCGCCACACCCGGTCAACGGCCGAGAAGCCCGCAGACCACCTCCGCACCGCCGTCGAACACGTCGAACACCGAGGTCAGGCACGACACCGGTGATCAACGAAGAAGTTGCGGAATCGCCCCGCGGAATAAGCGCCGGTCATAACCGTGAACAAATGAGGGGTCGGTCCGGTCAGATCCGTGAACAACGGCACGAAAAAGCCCCCTGCCGACCGGGGTCGACAGGGGGCCGGTGGGACGGGGTCAGCGGGTGGTGCAGAGCGTGCCGTTGAGGAAGTACTTCACCGGGTGCACGTTCGGGCCCTGGTAGTTGCCCACGAACCCGACCGTGGTCGACGCGCCCGCGTCCAGGGTCGCGGTGTTGGTCACGGTCACCTGCGTGCCGGTCTGCGACCAGGTCGCGTTCCAGCCGCTGCCGACCTGCTGCCAGGTGGTCGGCCAGGAGTAGGTGAGCGTCCAGCCCGCCGCGGGCCGCGTGCCGGTGTTGGCGATCTCCAGTTCGGCCACGAACCCGTTGCCCCAGTTGGTGGTCTCCCGGTAGGTCACCGCGCAGGACGACGTGGCCGGCGTCTTGGTGGTGAACGTCAGCGGCGGCGAGGACCACGACACCTTGCCCGCGTTGTCCCGGGCGATCAGGTTGACCGTGTACTCGGTGCCGGGCTGGAGGTTGGCCGCGGTGAACGTGGTGCCGATCGTCTCGCCCCACTGGTCGGCGCCCGCGCCGTTGATGCGGTGCACCTCGTACTTCACCGCCGGCGGCGGCGCGGGCCAGGACAGCACGGCGGTGCGGTCGGTGACCGAGTCGAGGACCGGGCGGGCGGGCGCGGCGGGCAGGCCGGTCACCGCGCGGCTCGGCTTGAGCACCACGGTGGTGATCGAGTAGGGCGCGAGCGACACCGAGGACGACGAGCCGGTCGTGGTGGAGATGCCGGTGTCGCCGTTGCCGAACTTCAGCACGGTGGCGTCGGCGGCGGCCGAGTAGCCGGGGACGCGCAGGCTCACGGTCCGGGCGGCGTCGGGGTCCTGGTTGATCATCATGACGGCCAGGCCGCCGTCGGGCCGGCGGGCCGCGTGCGCGCGCACCAGCGGGTCGCTGGACAGGGCCGCGACGAGCTGGTCGCCGGGGCGCGCGAAGCGGGACGTCATGGCGATCGCGTGGTACGGCGCGAACGGGGTGTTCAGCGCGGGCTCGCAGGCCGTGCCGTCGGCCGTGCAGGTGCCGCTGGAGAGCAGGCCGAAGTCGTCGTAGTCGGGGTGGCCCGCGATCTCGCGGACCTGGCCGATGCCGTTGTGGACGTTCCACCAGTCCACGGTGAACACGCCCTGGCCGATCATCGTCGCGTAGGCGTCGGCGGCGAACAGCGCGCCCGGCTGGGTGTTGCGGCCGTAGGAGGTGTTCACCTCGGTCAGGGCGATGCCCAGGTCCTTGCCCGCCAGGCGGCGCGACTGCTCGCGCACCAGCGCGATCTGGTCCTTCACCCGGTCGGTCTTGGCCAGCACCTGCGCCGCCGTGTCACCGCTGGGGTACCAGTGGATGATGCCGAAGTCGACCACGGGACCCGCGATCGCCAGCACGGTCTCGTTCCACGACGCGGTGTCGCCGGTCGCGGTGATGCCGTCCGGCCACTCGCCCGGCGTGGTCAGCACCGCGCCGATCTTGATGGTGGGGTCGACCGCCTTCATCGCGGTGGCGTAGTCGCGGACCAGGGTGGCGTAGTAGGTCGGGCTCTTGTCCGGGTGGTGGTCGGCCTCCCAGCCGGAGCCGTAGTGGCCGTTGCCGTAGTTCTCGTTGCCGATCTCCCAGTACTTCACGCCGTAGCGCTTCTCCACGTTGGCGTACCGCACCCAGGCCGCGGCCTCCTCGGCGGTGCCGGTGCCGTAGTTGGCCGTGACGATGGCCTGCCCGCCGGCCCGCCGCACACCGCGCATGAACGTGTCGAAGTCGGTGTTGGGGGCGACGTACCCGCCGGGGGCGGTGTGGTCGGCCCAGTGGTAGATGTCGGAGTACGAGCCGCCCGGGTAGCGCATCGCCTTGACGCCCGCGTCCTTGAGCAGGTCGGCGACGGCGTCACTGCCCAGGTGGGTGTCCCAGATGGCGTGGTTCACCCCGGTCGCGGCCTCGTGCACCACCTCCAACCCGGCCTTGGTGTTGACCGTGACGGTGACGGCGGCGTCGGCGGCTTGCGCCGGGGAGCCGGCGGTCAGCACGACCTGGGCGGTCACGAGCGCGGCGAGTGCCGGCAGGACGACGAGACGCGGTCTCATGGAGTTTCCCCATCGACGATGATGATCTGGGAGCGCTCCCAAAACTGTGGGCCGCACCCCACACCTTGTCAATCACCACCCCGAACCCCTTGCGCAACCTCGTACGACCGGCCTAGAGCCGGTCAGCCACTTCGCCCAGCGCACCGTCCACACCGGACACACGGGCCGCCGATCCGCTGACGTGCCACCGTTCCCGCGCGATCCGTCGATTCGAGTCGATTCGAGTCGAACGCGCGGTCACACCTCCGCGTCGAACCTCTCCCGCGCCCGCCGGACGTCCGGCATGATCGCCGTGCTCCAGCGCAGCAGCGCGTCGATGAGGTCCTGCAGCGTGTCGCCGAGCGGCGTGATGCGGTACTGCACGGCGATCGGGCGCGTGGTCGTGACCACCCGGTCCACCATCCCGTTGCGCTCCAGCCGCCGCAGCGTGGCCGTGAGCGACTTCTGCGTCACGGCCGGGATCTCGCGGCGCAGCTCGTTGAAGCGCAGGGGCCGCTCGCACAGCCGGTCGAGCACCTGGAGCGACCACTTGTCGAGCACCTGGTCGAGCAGTTCGCGGTGGAGCGCGGTGATCTGGGCGGTTTCCGACATGACACCTAGTCTCGTTGAAGTTCCCTCCGGGCACCAGGTAGACGTTGGATACCACCAACGACCGACGTGAGGACCACCGTGACCGTGCAGCTGCTCAGCCCGGAAGGCTTGTTCCAGCCCGTCCCCTACCACCACGTCTCCATCGGCACGGGCGCCCGGCAGGTGCACGTCGCCGGCCAGATCGCCCGCGACGCCGAGGGCAACCCGGTGGCCACCGGCGACCTCGCCGGCCAGGTCGCCCAGGCCCTGCGCAACACCGCCAGGGGCCTGGCGGGCGCCGGCGCCTCGTTCGCCGACGTCGTCCGCCTCCGGTTCTTCGTCACGCGGTGGAGCCCGGACAGGATGGGAGCCTTCATGGCGGGCCTGGACCGCGTCACCGACGAACTCGCCATCCCGCGCCCCCTGCCCCCGGCGTCGTTGATCGGCGTGGACTACCTGTTCGAACCGGACGTCCTCGTGGAGGTCGAGGCGTTCGCCGTGCTGGACCGACCCGCCTAACCCTCCGCCGCCTCCCACCGCACGCCGTAGGCCAGCCCGGGGACGAGGTGGCGGAACTCCAGGTGCACCTCGCCGGCGGGGTCGACGTGCCGCCGCCGGCCGTGGCGCGCCCCGTCGGCCCCCTCCGGGTCCGCGCCGTGCAGCGCCCAGACCTTCGGCGGCGTGGCGCTCGGGCCGAAGCGGACCCGCACGTCGAGCAGGTCGCAGGGCCGCTGCGGCACGTGGACGAGGTACGGGCGCGCCGCGTGCGCGGCCGGCGGGTGGAAGCGGACGGCGAAGTCGTGCGCCTGCCCGCCGGCCACCGGGGTCGGCAGGACCAGGGTCGGGGCGGGGTCGTCCAGCAGCGTGCCGCCGTACAGCACGTCCACCTCCACCCCGGCCCCGGCCAGCGGGAGCGGCGGGGTCAGCGGCAGGTCGCGCAGGCCGTCGTGGTCGGCGACGACCCGGTGCCGTTCGATCACCTCGGGGCGGGCCCGGTCGAGCCTCAGCACGGCGTGCAGCTCCTCGGTGCGCCAGCCGGCCGACGACCCGACCGACCGGCCGCGCGGCGCGTCGGCGGCCAGTTCGGCGAGGTGGTCGATGGCCTCGTCCACGCGCCGGCGCACGGTGCGGGGGTCGCGGTCCAGCCGGACCGCCGCCCAGTGCACCCGGTCCTGGTACAGGGGCAGCCGGGCCTCGTCCTCGATCGCGAACGCGGCGAGCGTGGCCAGGCGCAGGTCCTCCGGCAGCCGCCCGGCCAGCTCCGACAGCCGGGCGGACACCTTCCGGCGGATGGCGCCCGGCGCGTCGCCCTCGGCGACCCCGCACGTCGCGCGCAGCGTCGGGCCGACCCGGTCCCCGATCCGGCCCGCCAGCACGCCGCGACCCTTGCGGAGCGACTTCAGCTCCCGGACCAGGTCCGCGTGCGCGTTCATCGGCCCACCCCCGTCGATCTCCACGGTGTTCTGCCGGGCAGGGTGCGGCCGGCCGGTGGACCGGACGTGGACACATCGTGGATGACCTACCCGCGGTCCGACGGCCGGGCCGCCAGCGCCACCGCCAACGCGGTGCCCAGGCGGACGCCGTCCTGGCCGAGGAACACGCGGAAGGTGCCGATGCGGTCGAGCGTGCCGCGGTCGACCGCGCCGAGGCCGTAGGCGACCACGGTCGGGCACGCGGGCCAGGCGGGGTCGGTCAGCGCGGCGAACGCGTCCGGCCAGGTCCCCGGGTCGGTCGGCCGCCCGTCCGAGGCGAAGAACACCACGGGTCTGCGGACGTGCAGCCGGCGGGCCCGCAACGCGCGCACGTCGTCGGCGATGGTCGCGCGCACCAGCGTGAACGCGGGGCCGAAGTTGGTCCCCGCGCGCGGGCCGGCCGCGCTCAGCTCCGCCAGCTCGGCCGCCGGGCGCAGCGGTTGCAGCACGGTCGCCGCCGCCGCGAAGCCGACCACGCACACCCGGACCGACGCGGCGGCCGACGGGTCGGCGTGGACGGCGCCCCGGAACTCCCGCAGCCCGGCGTTGACCTCGTCGAGGTGGTCGGCCATCGAGAGCGACACGTCGCACACCACGTAGCACGGCAGCACATCGGGCGTCATCGGCTCCTCCTTCGCACACCTTTTGCGGACAACGCGGAGCCTGGCCGGTGTTTGTCTACCCGCGGTGGACCCGACGCGGATTCCGACACACAGACGGCCGCTTGTGCGACATCCGCCGTAGACATCAAGCTCGCGAACCGGGAGGCGGCGTGGAATTTCGGATGCTGGGTCCGCTGGAGGCGTGGCACGGGACCGCACGGGTCCCGCTGGGCGACCAACAGCAGCGGTACGTCCTCGTCGTGCTGCTGCTGCACGCGAACAAACCGGTGTCCACCGACAAGCTGACCGACAT
>NZ_JBHYXZ010000124.1:0-27000 GCF_042752395.1 Actinosynnema sp. NPDC059335
CGGGTTCACCATGCAGGTGATCGGCCGGTGGCCCGCGATCTCGCCGATGCAGAAGTTGCACGACACGCACGGGCGGATGTCGCGCTCGCGCCCCGCCGCCGCCTTGGCCAGCAGGTGCGGGTCGGCGATGTGCGCGCGGGTCATGGCGACCGCGGCGAGCCCGGCGGCCAGGCCGCGCTCGGCGTCGTCCAGGTCCACGAACCGGCACGCGGCCAGCACCGGGGTGCGCCCGCACCGCCGGGCGACGGCGAGGGTCTGGGCCAGGTACGGGGTGTGCCCCTCGCTCATGTCGGCGACGTGGTGCCCGATGGACGGCACCGTGTAGGACGCCACGGAGACGTTGAGGAACGCCAGGTCGCGGGTCGTGTCGAGCAGTTCCGCGACCCGCTCGCCCTCGGCGAGCGTCTGCCCGCCCTCGACCAGCTCGTCCGCGCTCATCCGCACGCCCACCGCGACCTCGCCGCCGACCGCGTCGAGCACCGCGTCCAGCACCTCCAGCGGGTACCGCAGCCGGGCGTCGAAGTCGCCGCCGTAGGGGTCGGTGCGCGTGTTGGACGCCGGCGAGAGGAACTGGTGCAGCAGGTGGCCGTGCCCGAAGTGGATCTCCACGCCCTGGAAGCCCGCCGCCACCGCGAGCCGCGCGGCGTCGGCGTAGGCGGTGCGGACCTCCGCCATCTCCCGGCGGGTCATCGCGTGCGGCACCGCGCCCGCGACGTTCCACTTGCGCGGCGACGGGCCCCACGCGGCCGACCGGCGGAACACGTTCTCGCTGTGCCGGCCCGCGTGGGTGATCTGGGTGAAGATCGCGGCGCCCTCGGCGCGCACCGCCTCCACGACCCGGGTGAGACCGGGCAGCGCCGCCGGCGAGGCGGACAGGCCGCCCGCCCGGCCGAGGCTCGTGCCGTGCACCCGCAGCGGCTCGGTGATGATCAGGCCGACCCCGCCCCGCGCGCGTTCGGCGTGGTAGGCGACGTGCCGGTCGGTCGGCAGGAAGTCCACGCCGAAGTTGGTGGTGTGCGCGGAGACGAACACCCGGTTGCGCAGCGCCACGCCGCCCAGCTCGACCGGGGAGAACACCAGCGGCCTCATGCGGCGCCGCCGGGTCGCCAGCGCTCGTCCAGCTCGGCCGCGGTGCGCGCGTCCAGCACCCCGGTCTCGGCCAGGTCGTTCCACACCCGCTGCTCGACGATCAACCCGTCCCGCACCACGAACCGGTCCACGTACCGGACGTGGTCGAACGCGACGCCGTGCCGGTTCTCGCCGTGCAGCCGGCCCGTGGAGTAGACGACGGCGGAGTCCGGCCCCTCCACGCTGTCGTAGTGGTCGCGGTGCTTGTCCACGCAGCGGTAGCGGGTGGCCGAGACCGCGGCCAGCCGGGCCAGGTCGGTGTACTCGCGCCCACCGGGGAAGATCATGCGCACGTCCGGGTGGAGCCGGCGTGCGGCGTCGGCGAGCCGCCCCGCGCCGTACGCGGCCAGGAACTCCTCCACCACCTCCCACGGCCTCATCGCGGACACCCCCCGCAACGCCGCGCGGCCTCGCGGACGGCGGTGACGATCGTGTTGTAGCCCGTGCAGCGGCACAGGTTCCCGTTGACGGCGGCGAGGATCTCCTCGTCCGTCGGGTCCGGGTTGGACTCGATCAGCTCCCGGGCGGTGAGCAGCATGCCGGGCAGGCAGAAGCCGCACTGGAAGGCGAACCCGTCCCAGAACGCCTCCTGCACCGGGTGCAGCTCCTCGCCGTCGGCCAGCGACTCCACCGTGCGCACGTCCCCGCCGTCGGCGGTGAGCGCGAGCACCGAGCAGGACTTGGTCGTGCGGCCGTCCAGCACGACCGTGCAGGCGCCGCAGTCGCCGGTCAGGCAGCCGACGTGGGTGCCGGTCAACCCGACCCGCTCCCGGATCGCGTGCACCAGCAGCGTGCGCGCGTCGGCGTCGAACTCGTGCTCGCGGCCGTTCACCGTCAGTCGCACCGCTCCTCCTCCACTGCGTGCGCCACCGCGCGATCCGCGATCACGGGGGCGACGCGCCGCCGGTAGGCGGCGTCTGCCAGCACGTCGGACCACGGCCGCGCGGCGTCCAGCGCGGCCCACACGGCCTCGCGGTGCGCGTCGGCCCAGGACTCCCGCCCGACCTCCACCACCACCGGGGTGGCCGCCGCACCGCCGATGGCGACCCGGACGACCGCCGGCCCGACCAGGGCGGCCGCGGTGACGATCGGCCAACTGCTCTCGGCGAGCTTGAACTTCAGGTACCCGATCGCGGCGTCCGTGCGGGGCACTGTGAACGCGGTCAGCACCTCGTCGGGCTCGCGGGCGGTCCGGAACCCGTCGGTGAAGAACTCCCCCGCCTCGACCTCGCGCCCGCCCCGCGCGCTCGCCAGCCGCATCCGCGCCTTCAGCGCGACCAGGCAGGCGGGCACGTCCGAGGCCGGGTTGGCGTAGCACGCCGACCCGCCGGCGGTGCCGCGGTGGCGGATCTGCGGGCCGCCGGTGATGCCGCGCGCCACCCGGGGCAGCAGCGGCAGGTCGGCGGCGGCGAGGTCGGCGTAGGTGGTCATCGCGCCCACCACCACGCCGTCGTCGGCGGCCGTGACGCCCGCCAGGCCGGCCCTGGACAGGTCGACCAGCACGCGCGGCCGGACCTTGCCGTGCGTCAGGTCCGGCACGAGCATCGTGCCGCCGCCGATCGCCAGCCCGTCGCCGTCGGCCAGGGCCGCGACGACCCCGCCGACGTCGCGCGGCGCGGTGTACCCGGGGGTCATCGGGCCACCGCCGCGTCGATCAGGCCGAGCACGACCGGCGGGGTCAGCGGCACCGAGGTGACCGTGACGCCCAGCGGGGCCAGCGCGTCCTCGACCGCGTTGGCGACCGCCGCCTGCGCGCCGCCCACGCCCGCCTCGCCCGCGCCCTTGTTGCCGTGCATGGTGAACGGGCTGGGCGTGACCTGGTGGACCATGCGCAGGGTCGGCACGTCGCCCGCGCGCGGCAGCAGGTAGGTCTTGAACCGGTCGCTGGCGAGCCGGCCGTCCGCGTCGAACACCAGCTGCTCGGACAGCGCCGCGCCCAGGCCCATCACGACCGCGCCGCGCGCCTGGCCCTCGACCAGCGCCGGGTTGATCATCGTGCCGCAGTCGTGCGCCATCACGTAGTCCAGCAGCGACACCTTGCCGGTGCCGGTGTCCACCTCGACCACCGCGGCGTGCAGGCAGCTCGAATAGGTCGGGTAGGGCTGGATGCGGCCGTGCTCGTCGGGGACGTGGTCGATGTTGCCGGGCTTGTAGGCGCGGGTGGACTCCAGCACCGGCTCGATGTCGCGCCCCACGGCGAACGCCCTGGTCAACAGGGTGCGGGCCACCTCGGGCACCGGCACGCACCGCTCGGGCGCGCCCAGTGCCCGCACCACGCCGTCGACCACCTCGACCCGGTCGCCCGGCACGTCCAGCAGCCGCGCGCCGAGGTCGGCGAGCTTGCGCCGCACGTCCCGCGCGGCCAGCGTCGCCGAACCGCCGCCGACGACCATGCTGCGCCCGCTGAAGTTGCCGAAGCCGTTGGGGCAGCGGTCGGTGTCGCCCTGCACCAGCTCCACCCAGTCGATCGGCACGCCCAGCTCGGTGGCCACGACCTGGGCGATGCCGGTGTCGTTGCCGCCGCCGGGGTTGGTCACGCCGGTCAGCACCGTCACCTTGCCGGTCATGCTCATCCGGACGGTGGTGGTGTCGAACCCGGAGACGAACGTGCCGGGGCTGTCGGAGGACTCCGGGGTCAGCTCGAAGGCGAAGCCGACGCCGAGGTGGCGGCCCTCGGCGCGGGCGGCCCCCTGCCGGGCCCGCAGGGCGGGGTAGTCCAGCGCGGCCAGCGTCTTGTCCAGCAGGCCGTGGAAGTCGCCGCTGTCGATGTTCAACCCGGTGGACGTGCGGTAGGGGAACGCGTCGGCGGGGACGAAGTTGCGCCGCCGCACCTCGACCGGGTCCAGCCCCAGCTCGCGGGCGACGAGGTCGACCACCCGCTCCATGACGAAGTGCGCGGCGTCCTTGCCGAACCCGCGGGCCGCGTTGACCGGCGGCTTGTTCGTGCACACGATGTCCAGCTCGACGCGGACGTCGCGGACCGCGTAGCCGGACGGCAGCGTGGTCGCGGACATGTTCGGCATCGCCCACCCCGCCTGCGCGGTCAACGCGCCGACATCGGCGACGATGTGGTCCACCAGGGCGGTGATGCGGCCGTCGGCGGTCGCGCCCGCGGTGAACCGGTGCACCTGGTTGCGCGCGCCCGCCATCAGCGCCACCCGGCGGTCCTCGATCCACTTGACCGGCGCGCCGACCAGCTTGCTCAGCAGCGCGACCAGGGTCTCCTCCGGGTGGCCCTGCATCTTGAGCCCGAAGCTGCCGCCGACCTTGGCGGTGACGACGCGGATCCGGTCCTCGTCCAGGCCCAGCGTGCGGGACAGCATCCAGCGCATCTGGTGCGGGTTCTGGCAGGACGCGTGCACGGTGAGCGTCCCGTCGTCGGCGTCCCAGGAGGCCAGGTAGCCGCGCGGCTCCATCGGCGCGGTGGTGGACCGGCCGATCCGCAGCTCGCCGCTCACCACCACGTCCGCGGCGGCCAGCGCCGCGTCGGTGTCGCCGGTGCCGTAGCGGTTGTGGACGACGACGTTGCCCGGCCAGTCGTCGTAGAGGCGCGGCGCGTCCGGTCGCATCGCCTCGTCGGCGTCGAGCACGTGCGGCAGCACCTCGTAGTCGACCGCGATGAGGGCGGCGGCGTCCTCGGCCTGCTCGCGGGTCTCGGCCACCACCGCCGCGACGGGCTGCCCGGCGAACACGACCTTGTCCGCCTGGAGGCAGTGGATGTCGGTGCGGTTGCCGTTGCGGGCGGCCGGGTCGATGAAGTACGGGATCGGCCCGGTCAGCTCGACCGCCTGCCGCCCGGTGAGCACCAGGCGCACCCCCGGCGCGCGTTCGGCGGCGGAGGTGTCGACGGCGGCGATCCGGGCGTGCGCCACGGTGCTGCGCAGCACGTGCGCGTGCAGCAGGCCGGGCGGCCGGTAGTCGTCGACGAACTTGCCGCGCCCGGTGAGCAGGGCGGCGCCGTCGCGCTTGCGCGGCGATCCGCCGATGCCCGCGGCGGCCGGGGGCGCGGTGGTCACGGCAGCTCCACCCGCAGCCGCTTCCCGGTGCGGTGCACGGGGTTGCGCTTGTCCACGTCCAGCTCGTGCACCTCGCCGTTGGCGTCCACCGCGGACTGCAGGCCGCCGGTCACGCCGGGCGTGCTGGAGATGAAGAACAGCTGGCCGTCGCGGGTCGGGAACGGCGGCTCGTGCCAGGTGCCGCGGCGGATGTTGAGCACCGTGTCGCCGGGCACCAGGAACGCGCGGATCGAGGCGAAGTCGGGGAAGCCGTCCACCAGCGGCGCGTCCGGCGGCGCGACCACCGAGACGAACGCGTCGCCGCCGAGCGGGATGAACGTCTGCGTGATGCCGTGGTGGCGCTCCAGGTAGCGGATCCCGCCGCCGCGCAGCCCGACCCGGAACAGGATGAACTCCGGGGCCTCGTCCACTTCGAGCCGCATGGGGCCGTGGATGGCGTTGGCGCCGTGGTAGAGGTCGATCGGCAGCTTCGGGGTGGTGCGCAGCGAGACGACCTCGCCGAAGGGGGCGAACGCCTCGGCCGTCACCGGCTCCGGCACGATGACGTGCACGTCCGCGTCCACGATGTCGGTCATGGTTGCTCCTTCTCGGGCGGGCTGGTCAGCAGGTCGACGAGGTCGCGGGCGGTCATCGGGTCGCCGTCCAGCAGGGCTCCCGCGACGCGGCCGGCGGCGGCGCGGCCGAACACCGGTTCGGTGTAGCCGGCGAACTTGGCGAGCAGCCGGTCGCGGCCCAGCGGGGCCCGGCTGTCGCCGACGGGGACGTCCACGGTGCGGGTGTGGGTCGTGCCGTCGGCCTCGGTCAGCGTGACCCTGGTGGCGGTGTGCTCCGGGTAGCGGGCCTCCAGGTCGTCGGCGCGGCGCAGCCGCACCAGGTCCGCGACCCGCAGCACCGCCGGGTCGCCGCGCCGGTCGGCGGCGTACTGCGCGCCGCCGACGTGCCGGTCGGCCAGCGCGGCGCCGACCGCGAACGGCAGGCTGAGCGTGCAGGTGACCGTGCCGGGGTCGGCCGTGACCGGGCGGTCCACCAGCAGCAGCGCGATGTCGTAGGTCTCGACGTCCACCGCGGTGATCCGGTCCGGGGTCAGCCCGTGCTCCTCGGCCAGCTCGGCGGTCGCCTGCGCGGCGCCGTGGGTGTGCCGGCACCCGGCGAACCACTTCTGGTGCACGTCCAGGACGGTCCACTCCTCGCCCAGCCCGTCGGCGACCGACGCCGCGCCGTCGCCGCCGAGCACCGCGACGAGCCCGCGCGGGTGCTCGACGACCTCGCGCCAGCCCGACAGGCCGGCCTGCGCCGCCAGGGCGGCCTCCACCCCGGCGCGGGCGATCTGCCCGGCGAACGCCGGTTTGGTCCCCGGCGCGGCGAAGATCGACTCGATGAGGACGCCCGGCGCGAAGAACGCCGCCGCGCCGATCGCGTCGGCGACGCCGTCCTCGTCCAGCCCGAGCAGCCGCGCGCACGCGGCCGCCGCGCCGAACGACGCCGCCGTGGGGAACCACCCGGCCCTGGTGGCGGCGGGGTGGGCGGCGCGGGCGATGCGGTTGGCCACCTCGTACGCCACCACGACCGAGGTCAGCAGCTCGGGCAGGTCCGCGTCAACGTGCTCGGCGACGGCCAGCACCGCCGGGATGGCGTGCGACGGGTGGAACCCGCCGAAGCGGTAGCCGTCCTGGTGCTCCAGCACGTCCGCCGCCGCGCCCGCGCAGAACGCGACGTCCGGCAGCGGCGCGGCGGCCCCGGTGCCCACCACCCTGGCCTCCGGCACGCCGCCCCGGGCCAGCACGAGCCGGGTCAGCGCGGCGACCTCGGGCACGCCGGCCCCGCCGGTCGCCGCCCCGAGGAAGTCCAGGACCAGCGCGCCCGCCTTGGCCGCGACCTCCCCGGGCAGGTGGTCGCGGGCCAGTCCGGCGGCGAAGCCGGCCAGCGCGCGCGTGGTCACCGGTGGCCGCCCAACTGCTTGCGCAGCCGGCCGACCAGCTCGCCGAAGTGCGGGTCGTCGGCGACGGTCAGGTCCCGGGGCCGCGCGAAGTCCACGTCCACGACGTCCTGGATGCGGCCGGGCCGCTGGGACAGCAGCACCACGCGGTCGGCGAGGAAGACCGCCTCGCTGATGGAGTGCGTCACCAGCACCACCGTCTTGCCCATGTCCATCCAGACCTTCTGCAGCAGGAGGTTCATGGAGTCGCGGGTCATCGCGTCGAGCGCGCCGAACGGCTCGTCCATCAGCAGGATGGACGGGTGGTGGATCAGCGCGCGGGCGATCGCCACCCGCTGCTGCATGCCGCCGGAGAGCGCCTTCGGGTAGTGGTCGAGGAAATCGCTCAGCCCCACGGAGGCGGCCAGCTCCTCCACGCGCGCCCGGCGCTCGGCCTTCGACACGCCCTTGCCCTCCAGCGGCAGCGCGATGTTGCGCCACACCTTGCGCCACGGCATGAGGTTCGGCGCCTGGAAGACGAACCCGAGCGAGCCCAGCGCGTCCCGCGACGGTTCGGCGGACCGCCCGGAAAACAGCGGCTTGCCGCCGATCTCGATCACGCCCTCGGTGGGCGTGATCAGGCCGGCCAGCATCCGCAGCAGCGTGGTCTTGCCGCACCCGGACGGGCCGAGCAGCACCACGAACTCGCCCGGGGCGACCTCCAGGTCGGTGGGCAGGAGCGCCCGGACCGGACCGGCGCCCGCCTGATAGGTCTTGCCGACCCCGCGCACCGAGATCGACGCGCCGCTGCCGGTACTCATGGTCATCTCCTCCTCGGTGGGCGTCGCCGCCGTCGTGCCCTCAGTCGGCATACGCCACCGCCGCCAGCTCGTCCCACGCGCGGCCGGGCGGCGGGGTGCGGTACTCGGTCGTGGGCGCGGCGTCGGAACGGATGAACGACATCGTGCCGCCGCGGCTGTAGAGCGGGCCGTGGAAGACGTCCGGGGAGCGGAAGAAGTACGCCCCCTCGCGCATCACGCCACGCGCTCCCATGAGGACGTCGCCGTAGATCTTGAACGACTCCTCGTAGACGGGGTGCGCCTCTTCGTCGGCCGAGCGCCAGCCCGGCATCATCGCCGCCAGGTAGATGTAGGCGGCGTCGTCCGACCGCAGCACCTTGGTCATCGCGCCCGGGTCGAGCGGCGTGTCACCGCTCCACGTCGCGGGCGTCCACTTGAGCCGTTCGGTGTGCGTGACGCGCGCGGAGGTCCCGCCTCCCTCGCCGGCGAGGAACCGGGGCGGTCCCCAGAACCCGCAGTAGAGCGTCAACCCGCGCACCGAGGGCACGAGGTCGATCGCCGCGCCCGCCGGGACGTGCACGTAGTCGTTGACCCCCAACGGCTCCCCGTCGAGCGAGCCCGCCCCGGAGACCACGTAGACGTCGGCCTCGGCGGGCAGCACACCGCGGTGCGGGGCGTTCAGCCGGAGCAGGAACGTCTCCGCGCCGTCGTCCGGGTCGGCGCTGAGCAAGCGCTTGCGCCCGCCCGCCGGGGCGCCGAAGTCGCCCTCCGGCACCGGGTGCCACGGCAGCTCGGCGCTGCTGACGAAGTCGACGTCAGACCTGTTCCACATAGGACGCCTTTCCGGGTGATTCGGCGGCCGGCGCGCCGAGCATCCGACCGAAGGACAGGGCGGGGGTGACGCTCATCCCGCTCACGAAGGACTTGCCGGACAACGCGCTGCCGCCCAGCACCTCGCCCGCCGCGTAGAGGTTCTCGAACGGCCCCTCGACGCCGAGCACCCTCAACCTCCCGTCCACGGCCAGGCCCGCCGGGCTCTTCAACGTCGAGCCGTGGTTGAGCACCGCGTAGAACGGCGGCTCGGCGACGGGCAGCGGCCGGTGCTCCCGGCCGAAGCGGTCCCGTGCGCCGGACGCCAGCGCCGCGTTGTACTCGGAGACGGTGGCCGCGAGCCCGTCCGGGTCGATCCCGGCCGCCTCGGCCAGCCCGGCGAGGGTCGCCGCGGTGGCGAACGACGGGTGGTCGGAGAACGCGGCGGCCAGCTCGCTGTCCGGCCAGGTCGGCAGCAGCGCGGGCGCGGCGCGCCGGATCGCCTCGTCGTAGACCACCCAGAACCGCAGGTCCGGCTGGTCGAGCAGGGCGTTCTCCCGCACGTCCACGCTCGCGTCGTCCTCGGCGACGAACCGCTCGCCGCGGGCGTTGACGTGGATCTCCCACGGCGCGCGGGACTGCGGCGTCAGCACCGGGAAGTCGTCCAGCGGCACGGTCTTGGCCGTGCTGTCGCGCAGCAGGACCCCGCCGTAGGTCGGCAGGAACAGGTCGCCGCCGCGCACCCGCGCGCCCAGGTCCACGGCCGCCCGCAGGCCGCTGCCGGTGGAGGTGGGCGCGCCGGGGCCGACCAGCGGCGCGCCCCCGGTCAGCCGGGGGAACAGCTCGGCGTTGCCCGCGTAGCCGCCGGAGGTGAGCACCACCGTCGCGGCCTCGATGTCGGTGATTGAGCCGTCCGGCCCGGTCACCGACGCGCCCCGCACCCGACCCGGACCGTCCGGGTGCAGGGCCGTCATGGTGTGGCTGCTCAGGAATTCGACCGACCCGGCGGCGCACCAGCGCTCGAAGCGCGGGAGCAGGACCTCCAGCACGGACCGCCCGCCGTTGCGGCCCCAGTAGGTGCGGGGCAGCGAGTACGGCTCGTGGAAGTACAGGATCGCCGGCGCGTCGGGGTCCATGTCGAACCCCGCGGACATCAGCCAGTCGACGGTCTCGGGCGCGCGCTCGACGGCCAGGCGCACGAGCCCGGGGTCGGCGGTGTTCTTGCTGATCCGCATGACGTCGTCGTAGTGCAGCTCGGGGCTGTCCCTGATGCCCTTGGAGCGCTGCAACGCCGTGCCGCCGGCGGACATCTGCGCCCACGACCGCCACAGCGTGCCGCCCGCCCGGTCGGCCTGCTCCACCACGGTGACCCGCAGCCCGGCCCTCGCCGCCTCGATGGCGGCGGGCAACCCCGCCGTGCCCGCGCCGACGACGAGCAGGTCGGTCGTGACGGTCCCGGTCACAGGGCGTCCACGAAGCGGGTCGTGACGAAGTCGGTGACCGGCTTGGTGCGGTCCTTGACGATGCCCGAGCGGCGCATCAGCTCCAGGGCGGACTCCCACGCGGGCAGGTCCACCGACAGGTACTGGCCGTTGCCGGGCTTGCAGACCTCGGGCTGCGCCTCGGTCTTGAGCTTGGCCAGGTCGCGGTCGCTGACCTCGACCGGGTTGAACGCGCCGACGGCGGACAGGACCTTGTCCAGGTTCGACCCGTCCTCCAGGAACTGGTAGCCCTTGCGCGAGGCGCGCAGGAACCCGGTGATCGCGTCGGCCTGCCGGTCCAGGTCGGCGGTCTTGACGAAGTACGAGTCGCCCGGCATCTTCGCGAACTCGTCGGTGTTGAGGTAGTGCAGGTCGATCTTGCGCTGCTTGAACGATGCCTCCGAGCCGATGAAGGTGATGAAGCCGTCCACCTCGCCGCGGCGCAGGAACTCCAGCGACCCGACGTCCGCGCCGGTCACGACCTTGCGGACCTTGTTCGGGTCCAGGCCCTCGGCGACGGCCATCGCGTCGAGCAGCAGCTCGGTGGTGCCGCCCTTGGAGATGACGCCGATGGTCTTGCCCTGCCACTCGCTGGGGTGCTTGAGCGGCTTGGCCGGGTCGGAGGCGAGGCTGTACTGGCTGCGGTGGTCGCCGTGCGCGACGGTGATGATCGGCGTGCCGCTGTCGGCGATGAGGGGGCAGGTGATGACGGACGCCGCCTTGCCGAGCAAACCCTGGCCCGCGGCCACCTGGGAGATCGAGCTGGCGGTGCCGGTGCCGCCGACCGGGGTGACCCGCAGGCCCTCGGCGGCGAAGAAGCCCTCCTGGATCGCGACGTAGACGTCGGCGTAGTTGATGAGGTGCTGGAAGGGCGTGACGAACACGGCCTCCGGCAGCGACTGGTCGACGGTGGCGGCCCCGCTGTTCCCGGTGGACGGTGCGCAGCCGATGAGGAAGGTGCCGCCCGCCGCGGCGGTCACGGCGAACGCGCCGGTGCGCAGGAAGGATCGACGGTCCATGGTGTTCTCCTTGCGAGTCCGACTCAGAGGGTGGAAGCGCGCCCCGACGATTCGTGCCACGGGATGGCGAATCGGCGGATGCCGGCGACGACGGCGTAGAGCAGGAACCCCAGGACCGTCATGATGATCACGACGGCGAACAGCTGGTCGGTGCGCAGGCCGGCGAGCATGATCGTGGCGAGCGCGCCGAGCCCCTCGTCGCCGCCCAGGTACTCCCCGACGATGGCTCCGGTGATGGCGAAGACGATGCCCAGCTCGATGCCGGTCAGCACCGCGGGCAGCGAGGACGGGATGTCCAGCGAGATGACGCGCTTCCACCACGGCGCCTGGATGACCCGCATCAGGTCGCGGTGGCCGGGCTCGATGGAGCGGATGCCCAGGATCGTGTTCTGCGTCATCACGAAGAAGCTGATGATGGCCGCCATGAAGATCTTCGAGGTCAGCCCGAAGCCGAACCACAGCAGCAGCAACGGGACGATCGCGACCTTGGGCACCACCTGGGTGGCCACCAGGAAGGGCGACAGCACGCGCTCGACCGAGCGCATCTTGCCCAGCACGATGCCCATCGCCACGCCGACGACGACGGCGATCCCGAAGCCCACCACGGTCTCGTAGAGGGTGACGTAGGTGGCCTCGTAGATCATCCGCTGGCCGAGCAGGTCGATCAGCGCGAACCACACGTCCTCCGGCGGCGGCATGATCAGCTCACCGACGTCGAAGAGGACCGTGTAGAGCTTCCACGCCCCGATGAGGGCGGCCAGGATCAACGGCGTCGTGACCCACAACAGCCATCGGGGACCGGTCTCCTCGCGCGCGGCGCTGCGGCCGGGAGGGGGTGGTGCCTGAACTTCGCTTGCCATGCGGCGACCTCCTGGAAGCCGACGAACATCCCGCGTTGTAACGCTGTGCGGAACGGCGTACCGGATTGCGGCACTGTAAGCAGAGGTCGATTGCAGGGTCAAGGATTCGTTGCGTCATTCGCCGGGCCGATTCGCCCAGGTGGACGGTGCGCACCGGGGTGGGCGCGCACAGTGAGCGACACGTTCCGCTGCGCGGAACGTGCTGGTGGGAGAGGTGTCAGGCGCGGTAGCCGAGGCCCGCCGACACGGCGGCGGCGGCCTCCACGACCAGCTCGCCGTACTCGGCGGTCTTGTCGTCGCCGAAGCGCGAGATCGGGCCGCAGACCGAGATGCTGCCGTAGACGCGACCGCTCGCGTCGAACACGGGCGCGGCGACGGAGCCGGCGTCGACCTGCCGCTCGCCCCGGCTGACGGCGTACCCGCGCGCGCGGATGCGGGTCAGCTCGGCCAGCAGCTCCTCGGGGCTCGTGACCGCCACCCCGGAGTTGACGCGCCGCTCCAGGTAGCCCTCGATCTCGGCCGGGCCGAGCGCGGCGAGGATCGCCTTGGACGAGCCGCCGACGTGCAGCGGGAACAGCTTGCCGAGCTGCACCGCCATGCGGATCTCCTGCGGGGACAACACCTGCGCCAGGTACATCCGCTGGTCGTTGTAGCGCGCCGAGACGGTGGCCGTCTCGCCGGTGCGGGCGACGAGCCGTTCCATGTGCGGCTGCGCCACCTTCGGCACCTCGAGGCGGTTGAGCGCGGCGAAGCCGAGGCTGACCGCGCCCGGACCGAGCCGGTAGCGCCGGGTGCGCTCGTCCACCACGCACAGCCCGGTGGCGACCAGCGTGCGCACGGCACGGTGCACCACGGTCTTGCTCAGCCCCAGCATCCGGGCCAGCTCGGACACCCCGACGTCGGGTTCGGTGGACTCCGCCACGGCGAAGAGGATCTGCAACGCACGGGTGAGACCTGAACTGGTCTCGCCGTCCTCGCCGGCGCCGTTGCGCGCCGCCACCCCGCGCGTGGTCATGCCGCGGAGTATAAACAAGGCCGTCCGCGGGCGTGGCGCACGTCATGCCGCGCCCGATCGTTCCCAATGCTAAGAAAGTCGCCATGCACCAGACCGTGCTCGTCGTAGGCGGCGCAGGCGGCATCGGCGCGGCGTGCGCCGACCACTTCCGCGCGGCCGGCCACACCGTCGTCGTCCTCGACCGGGCGCACGGCCACGACGCGGCCGACCCGGAGTCCGTCGCCACCGCGCTGGACGGCGTCGGCCACCTCGACGCCGTGGTCCACGCGGCGGGCTCGGTCGGCCGCGGCGGCATCGAGGACCTCGACCTCGACCAGTGGCGCCGCGTCATCGACGACAACCTGACCAGCGCCGTGGTCGTCCTGCGCGCCGCGCTCCCCCTGATGACGCGCGGCGGCTCGGTCGTGCTGTTCAGCTCCGTCAACGGCCGGCACGGCGGCAACCGGCTCTCCGGTCCCGCCTACGCGGTGGCCAAGGCCGGGATCATCGGCCTGACCAAGCACCTGGCGAAGGACCAGGCCGGCCGCCGGATCCGCGTCAACTGCCTCGCCCCGGGCCCGGTCGCCACCCCGATGCTGGCCCGCCTGACCGCCGCGGAGCTGTCGGAGTTGCGCGCCTCGATCCCGCTGGACCACGTGACCGCGCCGGACGAGATCGCGGGCACCGTCGCGTGGCTGTGCTCCCCCGCCGCCGCCTCGATCACCGGCACCACCATCGACGTCAACGGGGGCATGTGGATCGGCTGACGGTCCACTGTGGAACGTGCCCGGCCGGAGGAGCCGCGGCGGACCTCGGCAACCGGTCCACCGGGACTCCCCTCGGCACGTCCCGGCCGTCGTGAAGGTCAGAGGGACGAGAAGCGCGCCGCGTCGCCCACCGCGGTGGTGCTCGTGACGCCGTCCACGCTCACCGGGACGTCGCCCGCGATGGTGATCCGGTGCAGGCGGCGGCGGGCGTCGTCGTAGTCGGCCACGCCGTAGTGCTGGGTGGCGCGGTTGTCCCAGATCGCCACGTCGCCGTCGGCCCACTGCCAGCGCACCGTGTTCTCCAACCGGGTCACCCGGTCCTGGAGCAGGCGGTAGACCGTCTGCGACTCGGCGCTCGTCAGCCCCACGATCCGCGTCACGAAATGGCCGAGCAGCAACGCCCGCTCGCCGGTCTCCGGGTGCACGCGCACCACGGGGTGCTCGGTCTCGTACCGCTGCGACCGGAACTCGTCGCGGTACGACTCCTCCTTCACGTCCACCCCGCCGATCCGGGTCGAGTCCACGTGCCCGGCGTAGTCGTAGACGTTGCTGTGCACCGCCCACAGCCGGTCCGCCAACGCCTTCAACGCGGGCGGCAGCTCCTCGTAGGCGCGCGCGGTGTTGGCCCACACCGTGTTGCCGCCGTACGGCGGCAGCTCGACCGCGCGCAGGATGCTGATCGCGGGCACCCGGTCCACGAACGTGACGTCGGTGTGCCAGCTGTTGGCCTTGCCGTAGTCGGAGTCGATCGGCAGCACGTTGGCGTGCTCGCGCCCCTTGACGGTCGGGTGCGCGAGCGTCGGCTCGCCGAGCAGCCGGGCGAACGCGAGCTGGCCCGCGTCGTCCAGGTGGTGCTGGCCGCGGAAGAACACGACCTTGTTGGCCAGCAACGCCTCCCGGACGGTCGCGACGGCCCCCTCGGACAGGTCGCCGCCCAGCCGGACGCCGTCGACCCGCGCGCCGATGCCCGCGCCGAGCCGGTGGACGGTGATCGTGTCGGAAAGCTGTGCGGTCATCGCCGTGTCCTCTCGTGGGAATGGATTCGCATTTCACGATGGCCGGCCGCGCACGGCGGGCACAACATTGCGCGGCGGTGAATTAAGTCGTCCCAGCACGCGGACGCGGTTGACACCCGAACCGTTCCCGGCACTTCGTTGCGCAGCGCAAAAAAGTGGCCGGTGTCCAGCTCCGCGCACCGCCGGCTCCATGATGTGGGACGGCGACCGAGCCCGTTGACCCCGCCTGACCTGGGTGTGAGGCTCGGGAACGTGAGCCAAGCCGTCAACCTCACCTCGCGCCGGCACGTCGATCTCCGACGGCAAGCCGGCGCGCTCTGTCGCGCCGGTCGTTGACCAGTCCCCCCTTGTCCGGGCTATTCGCGCCCGGTATTCCGGCCTGCCCGCATTTCCCCAGCAAAGGATTCGCCGTGATCAGCACGCGACGGAACTTCCTCGGCCTCACCCTGCTCGGCCTGACGGCGGCCACGGTCGGCTGCTCCACCGCGGGCGCCGGTGGCGGCGCCGAGACCAGGACGCTGCGCTACCAGGGCTGGGCGGGTGACGTGACGCTGCCCGAGCTGGCCGCCGACCTCGGCTTCCTGGGCGACGTGGAGCTGGAGTGGGTCGGCAACACGACCAGCGGCCCGCAGGACATCCAGTCCGCCGCCACCGGCCAGGTCGACTTCGGCGGCGCGTTCAACGGCGCGGTGGTCAAGCTCAAGGCCGCCGGCGCCCCGATCAAGTCGGTGATCGGCTACTACGGCTCCGACGAGGCGGCCTTCAGCGGCTTCTACGTGCTCCAGGACAGCCCGATCTCCTCGGCGCGCGACCTCCTCGGCAAGAAGGTCGGCATGAACACCCTGGGCGCGCACCACGAGGCGATGCTCGGCATCTACCTCAAGCGCAACGGCCTGTCCCCCGACGAGATCGGGAAGGTGGAGCCGATCGCGGTGCCGCCGGTCAACATCGAGCAGTCCGTGCGGCAGGGCCAGATCGAGGTCGGCGTGCTGGGCGGCATCCTGCGCGACAAGGCGTTGGAGAAGGGCGGCCTGCGCAAGCTGTTCTCCGACTTCGACCTGCTGGGCGCGTTCACCGCGGGCACGTACGTGTTCACCGAGAAGTTCCTGCGGGACAACCCGACCACCGTGCGGTCCTTCGTCAGCGGCGTGGCCCAGGCCATCGAGTGGAGCCGCACGACGCCGCGCGAGGAGGTCGTGGCGCGCAAGGTCGAGATCCTCACCAGGCGCGGGCGCAACGAGGACCCGACCGCGTTGCGGTACTGGAAGTCCAACGGCGTCGCCGAGAGGGGCGGCCGGATCGTGGACAAGGAGCTGGCGCTGTGGGTCGACTGGCTCGCCGAGCGCGGCGAGATCACCAGGGACCAGGTGAAGCTCGGCGACCTCTACACCAACGAGTTCAACGGGTTGGCGGCATGAGCGCGCACATCGCCTTCCGCGACGTGACCAAGCGGTTCGTGGTGCGCGACCGCGCGTCCCGGCGGCGCGCCGAGTTCACCGCCGTGCGGGGCGTGGACCTGGAGGTGGAGCGCGGCGAGTTCCTGGTCCTGGTCGGGCCGAGCGGCTGCGGCAAGTCGACGCTGCTCGACCTGCTCGGCGGGCTGACCGAGCCGAGCGAGGGCCAGGTGCTGCTGGACGGCGCCCCGATCACCGGCCCCGGCCTGGACCGCGGCGTGGTGTTCCAGCAGTACGCGCTGCTGCCGTGGCGCACCGCGCAGGGCAACGTCGAGTTCGGGCTGGAGGCGGCCGGCGTGCCGCGCCGGGAGCGGGCCGGCCGGGCCCGCGACTTCCTCGACCTGGTGGGCCTGAGCGGGTTCGAGGACCGGCACCCGCACCAGCTCTCGGGCGGGATGCGGCAGCGCGTCGCGATCGCCCGCAGCCTGGCCTACGACCCGGCCGTGCTGCTGATGGACGAGCCGTTCGCGGCCCTCGACGCGCAGACCCGCGAGTCGTTGCAGGACGAGCTGCTGCGGATCTGGCGGCGCACCGGCAAGACGGTCGTGTTCATCACGCACTCCATCGACGAGGCGGTCTACCTGGGCCAACGGGTCGCGGTGCTGACCTCGCGGCCGGGCCGGGTCAAGGAGGTCGTCCCGATCGACCTGGGCGACCGCGCCGACCAGGCCGACCCGCGGTCCGGCGCCGCGTTCGCGCGGTGCCGGCACCGGATCTGGGAGCTGCTGCACGACGAGGTCTCCCGCGCCCAGCAACAGGAGAAGGAGGTGGCGTCGGCATGACCGCGCTGCTGGAGTCACGACCGGCCGTGGACGGGGAGCGGCCCGCCGGCCGGGACCGGGTGCGGCGGCCGTCGGTCGCGCGCCGGGTCGCCGACGCCCTGGTGACGGCCACCGGCAAGGTGGCGGCGATCGCGCTGCTGCTGGCGGTGTGGGAGACCGCGCCCCGGCTGGGCCTGGTCGACGCGACGTTCCTGCCGCCGTTCTCCACCGTGCTCGACGAGTGGTGGCGGCTGGCGGGCGACGGCCGGCTGCTGGACCACACCGGGGCGAGCCTGGCCCGGTCGCTGTCCGGGTTCGGCCTCGCGGTGGCGGCGGCCGTGCCGCTGGGCCTGCTGATCGGCTGGTACAAGCCGGTGGCGACGCTGCTCGGGCCGCTGCTGGAGGTGTTCCGCAACACCGCGGCGCTGGCCCTGCTGCCGGTGTTCGTGCTGCTGCTCGGCATCGGCGAGACGTCGAAGGTCGCCATCGTGTTCTACGCCTGCACCTGGCCCATCCTGCTCAACACGATCAGCGCGGTGCGCGGCGTCGACCCGACCCTGCTGCGGCTGGCGCGGTCGGTGGACCTCTCCGGGTTCCGGCTGTTCCAGAAGGTGATCCTGCCCGCCGCCGTGCCGACGGTGTTCACCGGCATCCGGCTGGCGGGCGCGGTGTCGATCCTGGTGCTGGTGGCCGCGGAGATGGTGGGCGCGAAGGCCGGGCTCGGCTACCTGGTCAACGCCTCGCAGTTCAACTTCGCCATCCCCCGGATGTACGCGGGCATCGTCACGATCTCGGCCATCGGCGTGCTGTTCAACCAGGTGCTGGTCGCCCTGGAGCGCCGGTTCACGTCCTGGCGCGTCCCGGTCGGTTCCTGATCCCCCGAGCACGGAAGGAGACCTCGCATGACGCTCGAACTCGACGCGGACGTGCTGGTCGTCGGCGGTGGGCCCGCCGCGACCTGGGCCGCGCTCAAGGCCGCCGAGGACGGCGCCTCGGTGGTGCTGGCGGACAAGGGGTACTGCGGCACCAGCGGCGCGACGGCGTCCGGCGGCACCGGCGTGTGGTATGTGCCGCCGGAGCCCGAGGCCCGGGAGCGCGCCATGGCGAGCCGGGAGGCGCTGGGCGGGCACCTGGCCGACCGGCGCTGGATGGCCCGCGTGCTGGACGAGACCTACGACCGGATCAACGAGCTGGCCGAGGTGGCCCGCTACCCGTTCCCGGTAGGGCCGGACGGCGTGCCGCTGCGCAACGGCCTGCAAGGGCCGGAGTACATGCGGCGGCAACGCGTCCGGGTGCGCCGGGCCGGAGTGCGGGTCCTCGACCACAGCCCCGTCACCGAACTGCTCACCGCGGCCGACGGCGCGGTGGCGGGCGCGGCGGGCTACCGGCGGCAGGCCGACCGGGAGTTCCGGGTGCGGGCCGGCGCGGTGGTGCTCGCCACCGGCGGCTGCGCGTTCCTGAGCAAGGCGTTGGGGTGCGACGTCAACACCGGTGACGGCGCGCTGTTCGCCGCCGAGGTCGGCGCGGAGCTGTCCGGCATGGAGTTCTCCAACGCCTACGGCATCGCGCCCGAGCACACGTCGGTCACCAAGACCGCGTTCTACAACTACGCCACGTTCTACCGGGCGGACGGCTCGGTGCTCGACGGCGCGGGCAGCCAACGCGGCCGGTCGGTGATCGCGCGGACGCTGCTCGGCGGGGAGAAGGTGTTCTGCAAGCTCGACCGCGCGGACGAAGCGGCGCGCAAGGCGATGCGACTGGCGCAGCCGAACTTCTTCCTCACCTTCGACCGGCTGGGCATCGACCCGTTCACCCAACCGTTCGCGGTGACCCTGCTGGCCGAGGGCACGGTGCGCGGCACCGGCGGCATCCGGATCGTCGACGACGGCTGCGCCACCACCGTGCCGGGCCTGTACGCGGCCGGTGACGCGGCGACCAGGGAGCTGATCTGCGGCGGGTTCACCGGCGGCGGCAGCCACAACGCGGCGTGGGCGATCTCGTCCGGGTCGTGGTCGGGGCGGGCGGCGGCCCGGTTCGCCCGCGCGCTCGGCCCGGCCGCCGCCCGGCGGCCGGTGACCGCCGCCGGCGGCGCGGGACTGCGCCCGACCGGCCCGACGACGGCCGCGTCCCCGGCGGACGTCGTGGCCGCCGTGCAGGCCGAGGTGCTGCCGTACGACAAGAACTACCTGCGGCACGGTGACGTGCTGCGCACGGCGTTGGGGCGGCTCGACGCCACGTGGTCGGCGGTGCGCTCCGGGCTGCGCGCCGAGGGCGCGGACCTCGTCCGCGCCCGCCAGGCCGCGGCAATGGCCGCGCACGCCCGCTGGATGTACGCCTCGGCGCTCGTGCGGCGGGAGAGCCGGGGGCATGGCCAAGCGGCTCGACTTCCCCGACCTGGACCCGGCCCAGCACTTCCGGATCACCTCCGGCGGCCTGGACGAGGTGTGGGCCCGGCCGCAGGAGGTCGCGGCATGATCGAGCTGGTGTCGGTCGCGCGGTGCGTCGCCTGCGACAAGTGCGTCGCGGTGTGCCCCACCAACGTGTTCGACCGGGGCGCGGACGGCGTGCCGGTGATCAGCAGGCAGCAGGACTGCCAGACCTGCTTCCAGTGCGAGGCGAACTGCCCGACCGACGCGTTGTTCGTGGCGCCGCAGACCCACCCGCTGCCCGCGGGGTCGTCCGCCCACGACGAGGAGCACCTGCGGCGCACGGGGCTGCTCGGCAGCTACCGCCGGGACATCGGGTGGGGCCACGGGCGCACGCCGGGCGCGGCGCGGGCGGTCGGTCCGGCGCTGTCCCCGTCCGGCCCGCCGCTGATCTCGTGAACGGCGGCGTCGCGGGCCGCGGCACGGCCGCCGCGGCGTTGCTGGGCGCCGTGCTGCGGCACGGGCCGGTCGCGCGCACCACCATCGCCCGGCTGACCGGCCTCAGCCCGGCGGCGGTGACGCGCAACTGCGCGGCCCTGGCCGGGCTCGGCCTGCTCACCGAGGTGGCGGAGGCGTTGCCGTACCGGGGCATGGGCCGCCCGCACACGCCGGTGGACGTGGAAACCGGCCGGCACCTGGTGGCCGGCATCCACATCGCCCACGAGCACTGCACGCTCGCGCTGCTGGACCTGCGCGGGCGCGTCCGGGCCCGGCTCCGGGTCCCGCACCGCGACCCGGACGACCACCGGGAGGTGCTGGCCACCGCCGCCGACCACCTGGTGCGGCTGCACGCCGAGCACCTGCCGGGGCACGTGCCGCTCGGCCTCGGCGTGGCCGCCGGCGGCTGGGTCGACACCGAGGCGGGCGTGCTGGTCGAGCACGCCTCGCTGGGTTGGCGGGACGTGCCCGTGCGGGACCTGCTCGCCGCGCGGACCGGCCTGCCGGTGCTGGTGGACAGCCACGCGCGGGCGTTGGCGCGGGCCGAGCAGCTGTTCGGCGCGGCGGGCCACCACGAGTCGCTGGTGCACCTGTTCGTCGGCAACGTGGTGGACGCGGCGATCGTCACCGGCGGCGGCACGCACCGGGGCGCGCGGTCGGCGGCGGGAGGCGTCGCGCACCTGGCGCTCGGCGACCCGGCGATCCAGTGCCCGTGCGGCCGCACCGGGTGCCTGGAGGCCACGGTGTCCGACCGCGCCTGGGCGTGGCGCGCCTACGGGTCGGGCGTGATCGACCGGCCGTCGATCTCGGACCTGGGCGACGCCGCCGTGGCCGGGAACCCGGCGGCGACCGCGCTGCTGGTCGACCGGGCCAGGATCGTCGCCCGCGCGGCGGCGCTGCTGTTCGACATCGTCAACCCCGACGTCCTCGTGGTCACCGAACTGGGTGTCATCCGGCTGCCCGAGTCCGCCGACGCGCTGCGCGCCGAGGTGGCCGCGGCGTCGCGCGTGTGCCCGTCGCCCTCGGCCGTGCTGCCGAGCAGCTTCGGCCTGGACGTCCTCGGCGTGGCGGCCGGGGCCGTGCAGCTCGACGCGATCTACGCCGATCCCCTCAACCTGCGCAACCCGATCCGATTGGGAGTCTGAAGTTGTCCGCACGCGAGCTGCACCTCAACGCGTTCCTCATGGGCGTCGGCCACCACGAGGCCGCCTGGCGGCACCCCCGCACCGACCCGCGCGCCCTCGACGACGTGGCGCACTTCCGGCACCTGGCGCGGGTCGCCGAGCGCGGCACGTTCGACTCGGTGTTCCTGGCCGACGGCGTGCAGATCTGGGGCGACGTGCGGCACACCGCCGCCAACCGGTTCGAGCCGATCACGCTGCTGACCGCGCTCTCGCAGGCCACCGAGCGCATCGGGCTGATCGCGACCGCGTCCACCGGGTTCAGCGAGCCGTTCAACCTGGCGCGCTTGTTCTCCTCGCTCGACCACATCAGCGGCGGGCGCGCCGGGTGGAACATCGTGACCACGGCGGGCGACCGGGCGGCGCAGAACTTCAACCGCGAGGTCAACGCCGAGCACGCCGAGCGCTACGAGCGCGCCGCCGAGTTCCTGGACGTCGTCACGGCGCTGTGGGACTCGTGGGAGGACGACGCGCTGGTCGTGGACCGGGAGTCCGGCGTGTTCGCCGAGGACGCCAAGGTGCACGAGATCAACCACAAGGGCCGGTTCTTCTCGGTGCGCGGCCCGCTGAACGCGGTGCGCAGCCCTCAGGGGCACCCGCTGCTGGTGCAGGCCGGGTCGAGCGAGGACGGCCGGGCGTTCGCGTCGGCGTGGGCGGAGGCGGTGTTCACCGCGCACCAGACGCACGGCGACGCGACCGCGTTCTACGCCGACCTCAAGCGCCGCGTCACGGCCCGGGGACGGGACGCCGACGACGTCAAGGTGCTGCCCGGGATCGTCCCGGTGCTCGGCGGCACGGAGGCCCAGGCGCGGGCGTTGGCCGACGAGCTGGACGCGTTGATCATCCCGGCGCGGGCGGTGCGGCAGTTGGCCGAGCTGATCGGCGTCGACCTGACCGACCACCCGCTCGACGAGCGGTTGCCGGAGTTCCCGCCGGTCAGCCGCGTCAACGGCGCGAAGAGCCGGTTCGAACTGGTGCGCGACCTGGCCGTGCGCGAGCGGCTGACGCTGCGCCAACTGCTCGGCCGGCTCGGCGGCGGGCGCGGGCACCAGGTCGTCGCGGGCACGCCCGAGCAGGTCGCCGACCACATCGAGCTGTGGTTCACCACGGGCGCGGCGGACGGCTTCAACGTGATGGCGCCGCTGCTGCCGTCGGGCCTGGAGGACTTCGTGGACCACGTGGTGCCGCTGCTGCGGTCCCGGGGCCTGTTCCGCACCGAGTACACCGGCCGCACGCTGCGCGAGCACTACGGCCTGCCGCGCCCGGCCGGCCGGTACGCCGCGACCGCGCTGGTCTGACGCGTCGCGGGCCCGGACGACCGGCCACCGCCGCGATGCCCCGGTGCCACGCCGGCGGCGTCGCGGGTCCGGGCGGCACGAACGACCGGCGTGACGCCGGCGGCGTGGCGGGGCGGGGCGGTCTGCGGCACCGACCGACCGCGATCCCGGCGTCACGCCGGCCGGGTGCCCGGCCGGCGTGATCCGGAATTGTCGGTGGCGACCGATAGCGTGCCCCTCAATCGAGCAGGAGGGGGAGCATGACCGCCACCACGTACTTGGAGCTGTCCGAAGCGGGCGGCGGCGCGCACAAGTTCTACGAGGTGCGCGTCGAGGACACCGAGGTGACCATCACCTACGGGCGCATCGGGGAGCAGGGCCAGGTCCGCACCGCGACCTTCGCCGACCACGCCAAGGCGGTCAAGGCCGCCGAGCGGAAGATCGGCGAGAAGGTGCGCAAGGGCTACGCGCCCGCGGTCAGGGGCGTGCGGCAGCGCAGACCGGTCAGCAGGCGGCAGATCGTGAGCACCCGGTCGACGGCCCGCCAGGCCCCGGTGCTGTGGCGGTTCTCGTCCGGCGCGCCGGCGTACGGCATCTACGTCGGCGAGGACCAGGCGTGGGTCGGCAACGAGAACGGCGACATCTACACCCTCGCCCACGACGGCCGGGTCACCGGGCGGTTCGGCCTGCCGGACGCGGTCAAGTGCATCGTCGCCGACGACTTCTGGATCTACGCCGGGTGCGACGACGGCCGGGTGTACGACCTGGGGGCCAAGGTGCCCCGGGTGGCCTACGAGATCGCCGACGACGTGGACATCTACTGGCTCGACATCCACGACGGCGTGCTCGGCGTGTCCGACCGGCAGGGCCGGGTGACGGTGGTGGACCACGAGGACGAGTTCCAGTGGTCGCGCCCGGCCACCGGCGACAGCGCGTGGATGGTCCGCTGCGCGCCCGAGGGCGTCTTCCACGGCCACTCGCGCGGCGTCACGCACTACACCGACCGCGGCGACCGGGTCTGGCACGCCGAGACCGCGGGGCAGGTGCTGTTCGGCTGGCAGGAGCGCAGCGAGGTGTTCGCCGGCACGAGCCGCGGCCACGTGCAGCGCATCCGCAAGTCCGACGGCGCGCACGTGGCCGACTACCGCTGCGACGCGCCGGTGTTCTCCTGCGCCACCTCCCCCGACGGCGAGCTGGTGTTCGCGGGCGACAACCAGTCCTCGGTGTACTGCTTCGCCGCCGACGGCACGAGGCTGTGGAAGCTCGCGACCGGCTGCGGCTCGGCCTACTCCATGCAGTACCGCGACGAACGGCTCTACCTGGTGACGACGGACGGCTCGCTCGCGTGCCTGGACGCCGGCCCGACCGCCGTGCGGGCCGCCGAACAGGGCCACCTGCCCCCGCGCCGGGACATCAAGGCGGGCCCGATCGCCCGCGTCGAGCCCACCGCCGAGGTCGAGGTCGTCTCCCACGCCGTGCCGGGCGAGGGCGTCGTCGTGGAGTGCGTCCAGGAGGGCGGCCGGGTGCGGGTGCACGTGGTGTCGGACGGCTACGACCCGACGTGGGGCGTGCAGTTCCCGAAGAACATCCGCGTGCCGGGCGCGCGCTACCTGGTCACCGAAGTCCTCACCTCGGCCAGCGGCTCCTTCTACCGCACGCGCGGCGAGATCAGGCGACTGCGCTGACGGCCCGGCCTCCAGCACCCACCGTCACCCGCCGGGTGGGCCGCCACTCCCGACCGCGGCCCACCCGGCGCACGACACCGACCACCTCCGCACCCGAACCCGCTCAGCTCACCCGACCGGCCACCGCCGGAGGCGACGGCGACCGGACCGAACCCCACGGCCGGGAAGAACAACCCCGGCCGGTGAACCGCCCGACCGCCCACCCCGCGCCGCCGGGTCCCCGCGCCACCAGAGCCCCACCCCGCCGGAGGCCCACCCCGCCAGGACCCCGCCCCGTCAGACCTCCGCCGGGCTCCCTCGCTGTCGGATCTCCGCGCCGTCAGAATTCCGGCCGGGCAGGTCCCGCGCCGTCAGGTCGCCGCACCGCCCTCCGCCGGGAACCGGACCGACACCCGCCCCTCCTGCTGCCCGAGCCACGCGGTCAGCGCGTCGGCGCGGCGGGTTGGCCGCCAGGTCTGCACGATGGTCAGCCGGCGGCCGCGTTGGCGGACCAGCCGGGTGAAGAACTCGGTCAGCCGGACGCCGTCGAACGGGTCGCGGCCGGCCAGGAACAGCACCGTGCCGCGCGCCGACACGGCGTAGAGCACGTGACCGCCGGCACCACCCGACGGCGGCCCGGTCAGCCCCTGCGCGGGCGCGGTGTGGACCCACAACGCCTCCGCCCCCGGGGGCGCGGTCGGGCGGACGCGCGGTCGTTGGAGCAGGACCGACTCGGCGAGCACGCCCCACCGGATCAGGTAGTTGCGCGCCGTAGGGACCGACAGGGCGATCCCGAACCGGCTGTTGACCAGCTCCACCACCGCCTGGTTCGTCCACAGCCAGTACCCGAGCCCGACCTGCTCCGGCCCGCACGTCGTCACGACCCTGATCGTCCAGAGCTGCTGCGCGTACGACAGCGCGAGCTGCTCGCCCCGCCGCCTGCCCCGCCGCCTGCTCTGCAACGCCTCCTCGCCCCGGCTCCGGTACTCGCGGTGCCAGGTGCTGATCGTCTGCCGCGACACCCCGAACACCCGCGCGACCTCCGCCCGGGAGACGCCCGACTCGACCGCGGCGATGGCACGCCGGCGCAGGGCCTCCAGTGCGTCGGGTGGCAGTCTGCGCGCGTCTTGGGCGGACATTGAGGTCACCATCCGTTCGTCCGATCACCGCGGTCAGGCGATGGTCACGGGAACCCGCACGATGGCCTCGTCGACATCGGATGTGCGAATGGCCAACGACATCTCCCACTGCCCGGATACGGGCAGGGAGATCGCGTCGGAGAGGTAATGCCCCGGCACACCGCCGTAACGCAACGGCACGGTCATCGGCCCCGGCGACCGCTCGGCGTGGCTCAGCGTCGCGCGCACCTCGGCGACCTCCCTCGGCTGCCCCTGCTCGTCCAGCACGGCCACGTGCACCTCGCTGCCGCCGGCCGCGCCCGGCGCCACCAGGGCCGCGACCTTGCCCCGCCCGGCCGCGCCACCGGCGTCGAAGTCGGCCACGACGGGCTCGCCCGGCGCGGACCGCGCCACGGCGACCTCCTCCACCGCGGCGGGGTCGGTGTTGACCAGCACCGCGGTCAGCGCGAGCACCAGCGCCGCGATGCCCGCCTCCGCCGCCACGACCGCGCCGAAGCGCCGCACCGGCCCGGCGCCGGGACCGCGCGCCACCCGCCGCCGATCCGACACCGTGACCACGGGGAAGCCGTAGTGCCGCCGCACCCAGCGGCGGGCCGCCGCGCCGAGCGCGAGGAGCACGGCCACCAGCGCGAGCTTGCCCAGCAGCACCCGCCCGTACGGGGTGCCGAGCAGGGCCGACGGGCCGTCCAGGAGCCGCCAGGACTGGAACGCGCCGGTCACGACCAGCACGAGCACCGACACCAGCGCCACCCGGGAGAACCGCGGCACCGCCACGCGCATCGCGGGCACGTCGTCGGACCGCACCACGACGGCCGCGACCACGACCAGGCCGCCCAGCCACACGGCCATCGCGGTGAGGTGCACCGCGTCCACCACCAGTGACAGACCGACCAGGCCGCCGGCCGCGCTGTGCGAGGCGGCGCTCCAGGTGAACGCGAGCAGGCACGCCGCCCCCAGCACCACCGCACCGCGACGACGACGTTCCACCTCCACGCCACCACGACGCAGGAACCGCACCAGCGCGAACCCCACCAGCCCCAGCACCAGCAGACGCACGAGCACCACCACGCCCAGCCGCGTGCCGATGGTGTCCACGACCAGGGACGGGTCGAGCGCGGCGGTGATCGGCCGGGACGTGGCGTAGGGCCCGTAGAGCAGCAGCACCAGGGCGGTGGCCGCGACCGACGCCCACCACCCGCTCACCAGCAGCACGCGAACCCGCCGCCCGGCCACGGCGGCGGCCTGGCACCACGCGACGAAGAACGCCGCGCCGCCCAGCAGCGCGAACCCGGCGAAGGACAGCCACCGGGACGTGCCGTAGGCCGCCACCGCGAGGCCGTCGGCCTCGACCTCGGCCCCGGCCGCCGAGGTCGACGGCCGGCCCACGCTGAACACGAACGCGCCCCGGGCCGGATGGGTGTCCGCCGACGTGACCTGCCAGTTCACCGTGTAGCTGCCGTCGGACAACGCCCTCGGCACGGACACCGCCAGCACCTCCGGCCTGCCCTCGGCGTGCGCGGGCGCGGCGGTGCCGATCAGGTCGCCGGCCGGCCCGACGAGCCGCACGGTCGCCAGGCCGAGGTCCACGGGCTCGCTGAAGGTGAGCGACACCTCGGCGGGCGAGGCGTCGAGCACCGCCCACCCGGCCGGGCTGGTCGAGACGACGGTGGCGTGCGCCCGGGCGACACCGGGCCCGCCCGGGAACGGCAGCAGGACCGGCACCAGCGCCAGGGCGAACGCGACGCACGCGCGCACGAACTTGTTCACCACTTCTCCTCTCACCAGGGTGACGGGGGTGGGCGCGGGGTCGACGGCCGTCGAAGGAACGTCGACCCCGCGTGGTCAGACCCGTGC
>NZ_JBHYXZ010000125.1:0-26947 GCF_042752395.1 Actinosynnema sp. NPDC059335
TCTCTCACCCCCCCCCCACCGACCGACCAATCACCCAGAAAGTCGTGGGCGTGCCCGCCCGGCCCGCCCCGCCCGCCGCCCCCCCCCCCTTTTCTCGCCCGCCGTTTCGGCAGTACGAAGGACGCCTTCTCCGGGAAGCCGCCGCCGGACCGTCAAGGCAGGTGCGAAGAAGCGACCCGGCCACGGGCCGTGCTATCAATTCAAGTGTATGGGGAGATGATTGCCGAAAGATTACCCGGGAGGAGTCGAGGGTGAGTCCGGAAATTGGTGTGGCGCTGCCCGTGCGCGAATATTCGATGCTGTACCCGACCGATGCGGCGGCACCGCTGATCGCGCTCGCGAAAAAAGTGGAGGAACTCGGGTTCGACTCGGTGTGGGTCGGCGACTCGTTCGTCACGCGGCCCCGCCTCGAACCGCTGTCGCTGCTCGGCGCGATCTCGATGGTGACCGATCACGTCACCATCGGCACGGCGGCGTTGACGGCCGTGCTGCGCGAGCCGAAGGCGCTGGCGCACGCCATCACGACGCTGGACCAGCTCAGCGGCGGCCGGCTGAAGATGGGCCTCGGCATGGGGGAGCCGCTGCCCGTGAACAACGAGAGCGACCTGGTCCCCATGACCTACACCGAGCGCATCACCCGCGTCGACGAGGCGGTCCGGGCGTTCAAGACGGTGTGGGAGGGCCGGGAGGGCGACCTCAAGGGCAAGTACTACAACCTGAACGAGCTGCGCCACCAGGGCCCGCCGCGCACGCCCGGCGGACCCGGCATCTGGCTGGCCAGCAACGGCAAGCCCAAGGCGGTCCGCCGCACGGCGGAGCTGTACGACGGCTGGATGCCCGTGCACATCGACGCCGAGGGCTACCGCCACTCGCTGGAGCGGATCCGCGAGCACGCGCGGGCCATCGGCCGCGACCCCGACGACATCCGCCCCACGATGTACATCAACGTCAACATCGGCCAGGACACCGCGGCCGGCGAGGCGGCGCTCAACGAGTACACCACCCGGTACTACCAGCTGCCGCAGACGACCATGTCGAACTACCAGAACTACTTCGGCGGCACCGAGAAGGGCCTGGTCGAGCACCTGCGCGAGTTCATCGAGGCCGGCTGCCGGCACATCATCCTGCGCATCAACACGTTCACCGACTACGACGACATGCTCCGCACCATCGGCGAGAACGTGGTGCCCGCCATCCACGAGATCGCGGTGGACTGAGGTCCCGACCGGGGAAGGCGCCGCGGTCCCACGCGCGCCGACCGGGGGCGGGCGATCGCGGCCACCTCGACGTGCGGGGGTGGAACCGGCGCGATGGCCCGCCCCGCAGCGCGTGCGCCCGGCGGTGGTCGGGTGGTAGTACCGCAGGTAGCATCGGAAGTATGAAAATCAGTGTGAGCCTCCCCGAGGAGGACGTAGAGTTCGTTGATCGCTACCTCCGGCAACACCGGAGCGCCTCGCGGTCGTCGGTGATCCACCAGGCGATCACGTTGTTGCGCGAGGCAGGGCTGGAGAACGCCTACGCGAGCGCGTGGGACGAGTGGGAAGCCGGAGGAGACGCCGACGTGTGGGACGTGACCGCCCCGGACGGTGTCGTCGATGCGGCGAGGTGACATCTACTGGGTGGACCTGGAGCCGGTGCGCGGCGCCGAGGCGAACAAGATCCGCCCGGCCGTGGTCGTGAGCAACGACGCGGCGAACCGGGCCGCCGGACGGGGCGGCCGGGGTGTGGTGACCGTCGTGCCCATCACCTCCAACACCGCGAAGGTGTACCCGTTCCAAGTGCTGCTGCCCGCCAAGGACTGCGGGCTCGGCGCGGACTCCAAGGCGCAGGCCGAGCAGGTGCGCACGGTCGCCGCGGCCAGGCTCCGCGCCCGGATCGGCGGGCTGCCGCCCGCCGTGCTCAAGCAACTCGACGAGGCCCTGCGCGTGCACCTCGCCCTCTGAGCCGCGCGGAGCACCGCCGGGACCGCCCGCGAGCGGCCCCGGCGACCCCCGTCACCCCACGACGCGGATGGCTCCCGCCGGGCAGAGGTGCGCCGCCTCACGCGCCGCCCGCTCGTGCCCGCCGGTCGGCGACGGCTGCAGCAGCACGACCGTCCCGTCCACCTCGTCCTGGTCGAACACCTCCGGATCGGTCAGCGCGCACATGCCCGACCCCGCGCACCGGTCCGGATCCACTTCGATCCTCACGAGAACTCCACCGGCAGCTCGTGCACGCCGTAGATCGCCATGTCCGACCGCATGCGCACCTCGTCGGCCGGCACGGCGAGCCGCAGGTCCGGGAACTCCCGGAACAGCGCGCTGAACCCGATCCTCATCTCGATCCGGGCCAACTGCTGCCCGAGGCACTGGTGCACGCCGTGGCCGAACGCGATGTGCCCGGACGCGGACCGGCGGACGTCGAACTCGTCCGGCCGCTCGAACCGCGCCGGGTCGCGGTTGGCCGCGGCCACCGAGATCGACACCGACTCGCCCGCCCGAACCACCACGCCGCCGACCTCCACGTCTTCCAACGCGGTGCGCAGCGTGCCGAACTGGATGATGCTCAGGTACCGCATCATCTCCTCGACCGCGTTGTCCACCAACGACGGGTCGGCCTGCAGCGCGGCCAGCTGCTCGGGGTGCCGCAACAGCAGCAGCGTGCCGATGCCCAGCATGTTCGCCGTGGTCTCGTGGCCGGCGACGAGCAGGAGCAGCCCCATGTTGGCGACTTCCTCGTCGGTCAGCTCGCCGGTGGCGATGAGCCCCGACAGCATGTCGTCGCCGGGCTCGGAGTGCTTGCGCCTGGCGAGCTGGAGCACGAACTCCTCCAGCCGCTCGAAGGCCGCCATGATCTCCTCGAACGTGGAGTCCAGGCTCAACACCTTGGCGGTGTCGCGCTGGAACACCTCCCGCTCGTCGTAGGGCACCCCCAGCAGCTCGCAGATCACCATCGACGGCACCGGCAGGGCGAAGTTCGCCACCAGGTCCGCGGGCGACCCGGCGGCGCGCAGCGCGGCCAGGTGCTCGCCCACGATCTGCTCGATCCGCGGCATGAGCCGGCTCATCCGCCGCACGGTGAACTGCCCGGTGAGCAGCTTGCGGTAGCGGGTGTGGTCGGGCGCGTCCATCGCGATGAACATGCCCGGCTTGGCCGGGGGCCGCTGCGCGATCGGCTGCCCCGCGACCCGGCGCGGCGTGTGCTGCAGCTCGGCCCGGCTGCTGAACCGGCGGTCCGCGTGCACCTCCCGGGCCAGCTCGTAGCTGGTCACGAGCCACCCCAGGTGCCCGTCCGGGAACTTCATCCGGCTGATCGGGGCCCGCTCGCGGAGCAACCCCAACTCCGCGGGCGGGTCGAACGCCGTGCTGCGCTGCGTGGGCAGCTCGGCGTACAGCGTTTCGGTCATCTCGCACACCTCCCAGTGCGTTAAGGGACCTGCTTCGCAACGTACAGAAGTTTCAGGAAGCCGTGAAGTAAATATGCCGTAAGGGAACGGCTGTAGTACGTCTGATAGCAGGTGTGCTACAAAACGCAGGAGAACTCTGACAAGGGGGAGGTGAGGGATCCTTGGTCATCGAGGTGCGCGATCTGCGGATGCGCTACGGCACGACGGACGTGCTGCACGGGGTCGACTTCACCGCGGGACCGGGTGAGGTGCTGGCCCTGCTCGGGCCCAACGGCGCGGGCAAGACCACGACGATCGAGATCCTGGAGGGCTTCCGGCTGCCCTCCGACGGCCACGTCCGGGTGCTGGGCGTGGACCCGGCCAAGGGCGACGAGGCGTGGCGCGCCCGCCTCGGCGTGGTGCTGCAGTCCTGGCGCGACCACGGCCGGTGGCGGGTGCGCGAGCTGCTGCACCACCTCGGCCGCTACTACGCGCCCTACACCACGCCGCACCAGCCGCGGCCGTTCGACACCGACGAGCTGATCGAGACCGTCGGCCTGACCGGGCACGCGCACAAGAAGATCAGCAGCCTGTCCGGCGGGCAACGGCGGCGGCTGGACGTGGCGATCGGCATCGTCGGCAAGCCGGACCTGCTGTTCCTGGACGAGCCGACGGCCGGGTTCGACCCGCACGCCCGGCGCGACTTCCACGACCTGGTGCACCGGTTGTCGGACCTGGAGGGCATGACGATCCTGCTCACCACGCACGACCTGGCCGAGGCGGAGCGGCTGGCCGACCGCATCCTGGTGCTCGCGGGCGGCCGGATCATCGCCGACGGCAGCCCGGACCAGCTCAGCCGCCGGGTCGCGGGCAAGTCCGAGGTGCGCTGGACGCAGGACGGCCTGCGGCACGTGCACACCGCCGAGGACGCGACCGCGTTCGTGCGGGACCTGTTCCGCCAGCACGCGACCGGGATCTCGGAGCTGGAGGTGCGGCGCAGCACGTTGGAGGACACCTACATGGCGCTCGTGCAGCGGCACGAGAGCGGCCAGGCGACGGAGGAGGAGGTGGCGCTCCGGTGACCGGCAAGTCGCACGCCGTCCGGCTGGGCGTGGACCGCGGGGTGCGGGAGTTCCGGCACTCGCTGGGCAGCTCCGACCAGCTCTACAACCTGTTCCTCTCGGTCGGCTTCCTGACCGTGCTGTGGTTCCAGCGCGACTCGCCGGTCGAGGGCTCGGGCATCACGCTCGCCGCGCTCACCCTGCCCGGCATGCTCGGCATGGGGATCGTCTTCGGCAGCCTGGTGGGGCCCGCGGGCCAGCTCTCGGTCAACCGGGAGGACGGCACGCTGCTGCGGGCCAAGGCGGTGCCGCACGGCATGCTCGGCTACCTGGTCGGCCGGACGGTGCAGACCTCGCTGGACTCCCTGACCGGCCTGCTGGTCGTGCTCGTGCCGGGTCTGTTCCTGGTGAACGTGTTCGCGGACGCGGGCGTGGGCGGCGTGCTCGGCCTGGTCGCCGTGCTGGCGCTGGGCATGGCGTCGATGCTGCCCTGGGGCGCGGTCGCCGGGTCGATCACCAAGAGCCCCGGCGGCGCGATGGGCATCACCATGCTGCCGATGATGGGGATCGTGGCCATCTCGGGCATCTTCTACCCGATCACCGCGCTGCCCGGCTGGGTCCAGGGCGTGGCGCAGGCGTTCCCGGTGTACTGGGCGGGCCACGGCGCGCGGGCGGCGCTGCTGCCCGACTCGGCCGCGGCGGCGGAGCTGGGCGGGGTGTGGCGCATCCCGGAGCTGGTCGGCGTGCTCGGGGTGTGGGCGGTGCTGGGCTTCCTGCTTGCGCCTACGATCCTGCGTCGGATGGCTCGCCGGGAGTCCGGAGCGGATATGGAGCAGCGCAGGCAGGCGGCGCTGCAGAGGGTGCGATGAGCGAAAGCGTCTACAACCGGATCGCCATGCTGCGCGCGGAACGAGGGGTGTCGCGTCGGCAGCTCGCCGAGGCGTTGGGCATCCACTACCAGACCGTGGGCTACCTGGAGCGGGGCGAGTACAGCCCCAGCCTGTACCTGGCGCTGCGCATCGCGCAGTACTTCGAGGTGCCGGTGGAGGTCGTGTTCTCGACCGACCCGTTCCCCCGGCTGGGCAGCAGCTCCGAGCGGTCCGCGTAGGCGCGGGAGGGGGCGGCGTCCGACGGGCGCCGCCCCCTCGTCGCTCAGCGCAGTTCCGCCTCGATCACGTCGGCCGCCGCGGTCGTGCCGCCGGCCGCGCGGATCTCGGCCCGGATCGCGGCCAGCCGCCGCGCCACCCCGGGGTCGTCGGCCAGCTCCAGCACGGCGGACCGGAGCTGTTCGGCCGTGACCGCGTCCCGGTCGAGGTGCCGGCCGACGCCGAGGTCGACCAGGCGCTGGGCGTTCATGGCCTGCTCGCCCAGCGCGGGCAGGGCGACCATCGGCACGCCGTGGTGCAGGCCCTCCATCGTGCCGCCCATGCCGCAGTGCGTGACGAACACCTTGGCGTGCGCCAGGATCTCCAGCTGCGGCACCCAGCGGTGCAGCTCCACGTTGGCGGGCGGCTCGCCCAGCTCGGCCGGGTCGACGTGCTTGCCGATGTTCATCACCACGTGCCAGTCCAGGTCGCCGAACGCCTCGAAGCACGCGCGGTAGACCCGCGGCTCGTTGGTGTAGGCCGACCCGAACGACACCAGCAGCACGGGCCTGCCGTCCGCGGGCGGTTCCCAGGTGCCCTGGAACGACGACCGGTCGTCCAGGCACGGCCCCACGAACGTGTACTTGGGGTGCACCGACTCGCGGTGGGGCTGGAACGCCGGGGCGATGCTCACCACCGCGCGGTCCGGGTGGCCGACGTACGTGCGGCCCGGGATCGGGCAGCCCTCGGCCGCCAGCCACTCGTCCAGCTCGGCGAAGAACGCCTCCACGTCCGGGTGGTCGTACAGGTGCGCCATCTCCTCCTCCCACCCCTCGTAGGCCACGAAGGTGGGGGAGAACTGGATCGCCGGCACGCCCCAGCGCCGCGCCAGCACGCGCGCGGTCCACGCGCCGATGTCGTACACGACCAGGTCCGGCCGGTCGTCGGCGTACGCCGCCTCCAGCAGCGGCAGCACGGTCTTCGCCTCGGTGAGGAACAGGCGCATGGCGGGCGCCATCCCGGTCGGCCACTCGCGGTCGTCGGCGGGCAGGCCGGTGGGGTGGACGACGGGCGTCGCGCCCGCCTGCTCCACGATGTGCGCGAAACCGGGGGAGACGGCGTAGGTCACGCGGTGGCCCCGGCGCACCAGCTCGGTGACGACGGGCAGGGTCGGGTTGACGTGGCCGTGGCCGGGGATGTTGAAGAAAGCGATGTGCGACACGGGTGATCTCCGTCTGGGTGAAGGGTCGGCTCGAAGACCCCGGCGCGCCCGGCGCGCGGGGTCGGACGGCTGACCCGACTCAGAGGTAGAAGACCCGGAATGCCCACATGCGACCCACCCTAGCGGCGGGCGCCACTCATTTCCCGAGCACGCCCCGCAGCGCCGCGCGCACGGCCGCGGCCAGCTCGGCGCGGCTCTCCGGGGTGCCGGGCGCGGGCGCGCCGAGCGAGCCCGCGCCGACCAGCCGGTCGAACAGCAGGCCGTCCACGAACGCCACCAGCTCGCGGCCCTGCCGCTCCGGGTCCGGCGCGCCCAGTGCCGTGAGCAGCGCGCGTGCCTGCGCCCGCGGCCGTTCGCCGTGGGCCAGGATGCCGCGCAGCCCGGGGTGGTGGGTGGCCTCCAGCAGGCACGCGTACCGGGCCAGGGTGCGCTCGCGGCCGGTGGTCAGCCACCCGTCGAGCACGTGCGCGATGCCCTCCGCGAGCCGGTCGGGATCCGGTTCGGCGGCCACCGCCGCCGCGGTCACCTCGGCGTCGTCGAGGTCGGCCAGCCGCCGCACCACGCCCTCCACCAACGCCTTCCGGGTCCGGAAGTAGGCCGACGTGGAGCCGGTGGGCACGCCCGCCCGCGCATCCACCGCGCGGTGGGTCAGCCCTCGCATGCCCAGGGTGGCGACCACGTGGATCGCCGCGTCGGCGAGCACGTCCCTGCGCTCGGTCACGTCCCCTCCTTCTACACCTGTAGAGTACGAGACCTCTACAGGTGTAGAACGGGGTGGTCGTGAAAGCGGTCGTGGTGGGTGGCGGGCTCGGCGGGGTCGCGGCGGCGGTGGCCCTGCGCCGCGTCGGGTGGGAGGTCGTGGTCCTCGAACGCGCGCCTCGGTTCGGCGAGGTCGGCGCGGGGGTGGGCGTGATGCCGAACGCCCTGCGGGCGCTGGGGGCGCTCGGCCTGGCCGACGCCGTGCGGCGGATCGGCACGCCGCGGGTGGCGGGCGACCTGCGCGACCCGAGGGGGCGGACGCTGACGCACGTGGACCCGGCGCGGGCCGGGCACGTCGTGGCGGTGCACCGGGCCGACCTGCACCGCGTGCTGCGCTCGGCGCTGCCGGAGTCGTGCCTGGTCACCGACACCGAGGTGCGGTCGGCGGACGACCTGGACGCGGACCTGGTGGTCGCGGCCGACGGCATCCGCAGCCGGCTCCGGCAGGAGCTGTTCCCGGCCATGCCCCAGCCGGTGTACGCGGGGTCCACGGCGTGGCGGAGCGTGACGACGGCGGAGTTCCCGCGCGACCTGCCCCTCGGCCAGACGCTCGGCCCCGGCGTCGAGTTCGGCGTGCTGCCGCTCGGCGACGGCCGGGTCTGCTGGTACGCGGCCCTCGTCACGCCCGCGGGCGGCCGGGCCGACGACGAGGCGGCCGAGGTCCGGCGGCTCGTGGGCGACTGGCACGACCCGATCCCCGCGCTGCTCGACGCCACCCCGCCGGGCGCGGTGCTGCGGCACGACCTGCACGAACTCGCCGAACCGCTGCCGACGTTCGGGCGCGGCCGGGTGGCGCTGCTCGGCGACGCCGCCCACGCCATGACGCCCTACCTCGGGCAGGGCGCGTGCATGGCGATCGAGGACGCCGTGGTCCTGGCCGCCGCGTGCGCCCGCGCCGACGACGTGCCCTCCGCGCTCGCCGCCTACGACCGGCAGCGCCGGCCGCGCACGCAGGCCGTGGCCAGGATGTCCAGGCTGGCCGGGCGGGTGGGGCACCGGCTGCGCAACCCGGTGGCCGTGGCGGTCCGCAACGCGGTGGTGCGCGCCGTCCCGGCGGGGATCGGCGTCGGCGGCATGGCCCGGGTGCTCGGGTGGACCCCACCGTCGTTGTCACCCGATAGTGGAAATCCATGACGTGATCTAAATCACATATTACCGCCGGGCTTCGCGCGGATAACGATCGAATATCACTCGTTCTCGCAGGAAGGCTCACTCTTCTGCGCGATCAAGCGCTCACTCTGTGGCACGAACTGCGCGGCTTCGCTGCGGGCCGGCCCGCGTCACGGCGGTGCGATCGGAGCCGGGGGCCAACTACGGTGTCGCGCCATGGCCCCCGTCCCCTCGTGCCCGGCTGAAGCCATCCCCGCGACCGCGACCACCGATCCCGCCGCCGACACCGTCGACCTCGCCGAAGCCGAGGAGTTCCTCCGTCTGCACCGCGCCGAGCACCCCGAGCTGGGCCCCGTCGAGCACCGCCTCGCCGAGGTGCACGCCGAGGTCGCCGCCACCGGCACCTACCGGCACACGCCCGAGGAGCTGACCTTCGGCGCGCGGGTGGCGTGGCGCAACAGCGCCCGCTGCATCGGCCGGCTGTACTGGCGCAGCCTCAAGGTCCGCGACCTGCGCGACCTCGGCGACCCCAAGGAGGTCGCCGACGAGTGCGTCGAGCACCTGCGGCTGGCCACCAACGGCGGCAAGGTCCGCCCCGTGATCACCGTGTTCGCGCCGGACGAGCCCGGCCGGCCCGGACCGCGCATCCGCAACGAGCAGCTGATCCGCTACGCGGGCTACGTCGGCTCGGACGGCGGCGTGCTGGGCGACCGGCGCAACGTCGCGCTCACCGAGCAGGCCGTCGCGCTGGGCTGGCGACCGCCCGCCCGCCGCGGTCCGTTCGACGTGCTGCCGCTGGTCGTGGAGCGGGAGGACGCCGAGCCGTGCCTGGTCGAGCTGCCCGCGGACGCCGTGCTGGAGGTGCCGATCCGCCACCCCGAGCTGCCCTGGCTCGCCGACCTCGGGCTGCGCTGGCACGCCGTGCCCGCGATCAGCAACATGCGGCTGCGCATCGGCGGGGTCGACTACCCGGCCGCGCCGTTCAACGGCTGGTACATGGGCACCGAGATCGGCGCCCGCAACTTCGCCGACGTGGACCGCTACGACCTGCTGCCGTACCTGGGCCGGCGGATGGGCCTGGACACCTCCTCGGTCCGGACGCTGTGGAAGGACCGGGTGCTGGTCGAGCTGAACCGCGCGGTGCTGCACTCGTTCGGCGAGGCCGGGGTGACCATCACCGACCACCACACCGAGTCCGACCGGTTCCTCACCCACCTGGAGAAGGAGGAGGCGGCGGGCCGCTCGTGCCCGGCGGACTGGACGTGGATCGTGCCGCCCATGTCCAGCGGCGTCACCAGCGTGTTCCACCGCTACTACGACAAGCGGGAGCTGGTGCCGAACTTCTTCCCCGGCGACACCAGGGGCGTGTGCCCGGTGATCCACTGAACGCGCCCGGACACGCCCCGGTCTCAGCAAGACGTATGTACGGTTAACGTCAACGCCCACGTGTGGCGTAGATCACCTTCAGCGGTCTAGGGTGACTCTCCGTGAGAGTGGGCATACCCGTCGAGGCGCGGCCCGCTGAGCGCCGCGTAGCCGGTCTACCGGAAACGGTGACCACGCTGATCGGTGCCGGACTCACGGTCGACGTGCAAGCCGGAGCGGGCAGACACGCCCACGCCTCCGACGCCGCCTACCGCGCAGCCGGTGCGAACGTCATCGCCGACCACCCGGCCGGCCAGTCCGACGTGGTCGTCTCCGTGCAACCACCGACCCCCGAGCAGGCCGCCGCCCTCCGCGAGGGCGACATCACGATCAGCTTCCTCCAGCCGAACGCCGAGCCGGAGCTGATCGAGGTGCTCAAGGCCAACAAGGTCACCGCGTTCAGCCTGGACCTGCTACCCAGGGTGACCAGGGCGCAGTCGGTGGACGCCCTGTCGTCGCAGGCACTGGTGGCGGGCTACCGGGCGGTGGTCGAGGCCACCGCCCGGCTGCCGAAGTTCCTGCCCATGTTCACCACGGCCGCGGGCACCATCCCGCCCGCCAAGGTGCTCGTCCTCGGCGCGGGCGTGGCCGGGCTCCAGGCCATCGCCACCGCCCGCCGCCTCGGCGCCGTGGTCGAGGCGTACGACGTGCGCGCGGCGGCGAAGGAAGAGGTCAAGAGCCTCGGCGCGCGGTTCCTGGAGCTGGACCTGGAGACGCAGCAGGGCGTCTACGCCGAGGCGCAGTCGGAGACGTTCCTGGAGCGCCAGCGCGAGCTGATCGCGGAGCGGGTGGCCGCCGCCGACGTGGTGATCTCCACCGCCGCCATCCCCGGCCGCAAGGCGCCCGTGCTGGTCACCCACGACATGCTCAAGGCCATGGCGCCCGGCTCGGTGGTGGTCGACCTGGCCGCCGAGTCCGGGGGCAACGTCACCGCCAGCAGCCCCGGCGAGGAGACCTGGGTCGGCGAGGTGCTGGTCTACGGCGCGCGGAACCTGCCCAGCTCCATGCCGGTGCACGCGAGCCGGCTCTACGCGCGCAACGTCGCCAACCTGCTGATGATGATGACCAAGGACGGCCGGGTCGAGCCGGACCTCGCCGACGAGGTGCTGTCCGGCTGCTGCCTCACGCACGCGGGCGAGCTGAGGAGGGAGCTGCCGTGATCGACCTGTTGACGATCTTCGTGCTGGCCGTGTTCGTCGGCTTCGAGGTCGTGTCCAAGGTGTCCACGATCCTGCACACGCCGCTGATGTCGGGCGCGAACGCGATCCACGGCGTGATCCTGGTCGGCGCCATCCTCATCACCGGCCGCGCCGGGAACGCCCTGGAGATCACGCTCGGACTGCTCGCGGTCTTCCTCGCCACGGTCAACGTGGTCGGCGGCTTCGTGGTGACCGACCGGATGCTGGAGATGTTCAAGGGGCACAAGGCCAAACCCGTCCCGAGCGAGGGCAACGGGCACCGGGGGAGCGGGACATGAGCCCCACCTGGGTCCAGCTCGCGTACCTGGTCGCCGCCCTGTGCTTCGTGCTCGCGCTCAAGGGCCTGAGCACGCCGAAGCACGCCCGCGCGGGCAACCTGCTCGGCGCGGCGGGCATGGCCCTGGCCGTGGTCACGGCGTACGTCCACGGCGCGGTCCACAACGGACCGGCGATCCTGCTCGCGGTGGCCGCGGGCGTGGTGGTGGGCATCCCGGCCGCGCGGTCGGTGAAGATGACCGCCATCCCGCAGATGGTCGCGCTGTTCAACGGCGTCGGCGGCGCGGCGGCCGCCCTGGTGGCGCTGACCGAGTTCCTCGCCGTGCCGCACGGCTCGGTGCTGTTCCAGGTCGCCACCGTGCTCACCGTGCTGATCGGCTCGGTCAGCTTCTCCGGCAGCGTGGTCACGTTCCTCAAGCTCCAGGAGATCATGACCACCCGGCCCGTGCTGCTGCCCGCGGGCCAGTTCCTCGCCATCGGCGTGGCGGCGGTGAGCGCGCTGCTCGCGCTGGCGGTCGTGCTCACCGGGAACGGCGTGCTGCTCGTGCTGCTGGCGGTGGCCGGTCTCGCGCTGGGCGCGCTGTTCGTGCTGCCGGTCGGCGGCGCGGACGTGCCCATCGCGATCTCGCTGCTCAACGCGTTCACCGGCCTGGCCGTCGCCGCGTCCGGCTACGTGCTGGCCAACACCCTGCTGATCGTGTCCGGCACGCTCGTCGGCGCGTCCGGCACCATCCTGACCCGGCTGATGGCGCAGGCCATGGGCCGTTCGCTGACCAACATCCTGTTCGGCGCGTTCCAGGCCACCGCGGCCACCGCGCGGACGGAGGAGCAGCGCACCGTGCGCGCCGGCACGGTGGAGGACGTCGCCATCCTGCTCGGCTACGCGCACTCCGTGCTCGTCGTCCCCGGCTACGGCCTGGCGGTGGCGCAGGGCCAGCACGCCGCGCGCGAGCTGGCGCAGGTGCTGGAGCAGCGCGGCGTCACGGTGCACTACGGCATCCACCCGGTCGCGGGCCGGATGCCGGGCCACATGAACGTGCTGCTCGCCGAGGCGGACGTGCCGTACGAGCACCTGAAGGAGCTGGACGACGTCAACCCCGGCATCGGCAGCGTCGACGTGGTGCTCGTGGTCGGCGCGAACGACGTGGTCAACCCGGGCGCGCGGGACGAGCCGAGCAGCCCGATCTACGGCATGCCGATCTTCGACGTGGACCGGGCCAAGGCCGTGGTGTTCATGAAGCGCTCGATGCGGCCGGGGTTCGCGGGCGTGGACAACACCCTGCTCTACAACCCGAAGACCACCATGCTGTTCGGGGACGCCAAGGAGTCGCTGACCAAGCTGCTGGCCGCGGTGAAGCAGGTCTAGCGCCGCACCGCTCAGGCGTCGGACAGCTCGTAGACGGGCACGGCGGGCGCGAGGTGGTCGCCGTACGCGGCGTCCACCCCGACGCCCGTCCACCAGTCCGCCCGGTCCGGCGTCGAGACGTCGGGCACCGTCACCGACACCCCGGAGTCCCGGATCAGGGCCACCATCCGGGACACCGCCTCGTGCAGGAACGACGGGGGCCGGTCGGCGAGCCGGCGCACCACCGAGGGGTCGAGCACGAGCGCGTCCACGGGCAGGTCGTCGAGCAGCGACAGCTCGGCCTGCCCGCCGTTGAACCGGGTCAGGCCGACGGCGATCCCGTTGTCGCGCAACACCTGCGCGGTGTCGTCGCCCGGCACGTCGAGCATCGACCGGGCGTCCAGGAAGACCCGCAGCCGCGACACCGGCAGGCCCGTCTCCTCCAGCGTCCGCACCACCGTGCGCACCAGGTCCTCGTCGCGCGACTGCATCGGCGACAGCTCGAAGTGCAGCACGCCGAACGACGCGGGACCGTTCGCGTCGGCGGCGGCCTCGCCCAGCGCCCACTGGCCGAGCGCCAGGGACAGCCCGGTCTCCTCGGCGAGCGCCACGCACTCGTCGTGCCCGAGGTCGTCCCAGCGCAGCCGGGCCACGTGCCCGAGCACCCGGCGGGTGGTCGGGTCGACCACGGGCTGGTACTCGACCTCCAGCTCGCGCTCCGCCAACGCGCCCGGCATCCGCGCGGCCCGCGCCTGCCGGGTCCGGAACAGCTGGTCGGCGTGCCGGTCGTAGGGCAGCCACTGCCGCTTGCCGCACGCCTTGGCCCGGCGCAGGGTGGCGTCCGCCGCGCGCAGGATCTCGGCGACGTCCCACGCGGCGGGCGGCCGGTCGACCACGCCGATGGCGGCGGCCGCGGCGGTGCCGTCGTCCATCGGGCGGCCCAGCGCCTCGTTGATCCGGTCGACCATGGCGGGCACGCTCGGCGTGGTCGGCGAGTTGTCCACCACGATCGCGAACTCGTCGCCGCCCATCCGCGCGACCACCGCGGTCTCGCCCTGGACCAGCGTTTCGAGCCGGTGCCCGATCTCGGTGAGCAGCCGGTCGCCGACCGCGTGCCCGAGCCCGTTGTTCACCGCGGAGAACGCGTCCAGCCCGAGGTGGTAGAGCGTGATCCCGTGGGCGGACGTGCCGTGCAGCGCCTCCAGCCGGGTGGCGAAGCGCTGCCGGTTGGACAGCCCGGTGAGCGAGTCGTGCAGCAGCTGGAAGTCCAGGTTCTTCTGCAGCAGGTGCAGCTCGCTGACGTCCTCGACCATGGTCACGTGGTAGGCCGGTGCGCCGTCGGCGGCCGGCAGCGGCGACACCACCAGGTGCGCCCACACCGGCTCGCCGTCCTCGCGCAGCAGCCGCCGCCGCTCGCGGACGCGGACCTCCCGGCCGGCGGCGACCGCCTGGTACGTGCTCTCCATCGCCACGCCGTCCACCGGATCGAACAGCTCGACCAGCCGCCGCCCGGCCAGCCCGGCGCGGTCGCGGCCGACCATCCCGGCCAACGCCTCGTTCACCTCCACGCACCGGCCGTCCAGGTCGGTGATCGCGATGCCGAGCGCGGAGGAGTCGAACACCTCGCGGAACCGGGCCTCGCTGACCTCGAGCACCCGCTCGGCCTGGAGCTTGGCCGCCATGAGCGCCCGCTTGACCTCTTCCTGCTGGTCGAGCGCGTCGGTCCGCAGCGCGGCGGCGAACCCCGCGGCCACGCCGCCGAGCACGGCGACGACCCTCGTCACGAGGTCCGGCACGTCCCGCGCCCCGGGGTCGGCGGGCAGGGCGCGCCCGAGCACGTCCACGGTGCGCCGCAGCGTCTCCGGGCCGGTGAAGCGCGCCTCGACCAGCCGCTCGCCCACCACGACGACCGGGTCGGCGGTGAACGGCTCGGCCCGCAGGGCCTCGGCGACCACGTCCACCAGGTCGAGCAGGTACAGCTCGATCTCGACGGGCGACATCGGCACGTACGCGGTCGGGTAGACCGCCCGCATCCACTCGCGGGCGATCTCCTGCCGCCGGGTCCGGGCGGGCGGCGGTGCGTCGGTCACCGCTTGCGGCCCAACCCCGCGAGGATCCCGGCGCGGTCCGCGTCCTCCTCGACGGCGCCCTCCTCGGGACGCCACAGCGGCAGCGGCACCACGCCCGGCTCCACCAGCTCGAAGCCGTCGAACAGGGCGACGATCCCGGCCCGGTCGCGCGGGAACATCGGGTCCGCGCTCTCGTCCATCACGGCCACCACCCGGGCCATCTCGTGGGGTTGCAGGTCGGTGGTGAAGTGGGACAGGGCCAGGAAGCTGCCCGGCGGCACGGCGTCGCGGTACGCCGCCACCACGCCGGCCGGGTCGCGCTCGGGCGGCACGAAGTGGAACACCCCGACGGCGAGCACCCCGACGGGGTCGGCGAAGTCGACCAGGCCGGTGGCGCGGACGCCCGCGAGCACGGCGGCCGGGTCGGTCATGTCCTCCTGGAGCACGGCGGCGCGCCCGTTGCCGGCGAGGATCATCCGGCTGTGCGCGACGGCGACGTCCTCGTAGTCCACGTAGATCACGCGCGACCGGGGCGCGGCCTTCTGCGCGATCTCGTGCACGTTGCCGACGGTCGGGATGCCGGAGCCCAGGTCGAGGAACTGCCGCACGCCCGCGTCCACCAGGTGCAGCACCGCCCGGCGCAGGAACGCCCGGTTGAGGCGGGCGATGGTGCGGGCGTTGGGCTGGGCGCGCAGGAACTTCTCGGCCAGCGCCCGGTCGACCGCGAAGTTGTGGCCGCCGCCGAGCAGGTAGTCGTACAGGCGCGCCGCGCTGGGCATCCCGGTGTCGACGTCGTCGGGGATCCAGCCCAGCCGATCCGCCACCGCTCCCTCACCCGTGTGTGTGCCCGACGGAGCCGTCGCCCCGGCGGGGCGAGATTACTGAGCCGGGTGGCGTCGTGGGCAGAGGGCGGAGCCGCTTGTCCCCGATCGGCGTACATGGGGTGATCGCACCACCACGGAAAGTGTGCGTTCGAACACGCTGCGCTCACACCCGTGGCGAGTGGTCAGCCCGCGCGGCGGACGCGGCGCGCAACCCCGCCGGCCCCCGTCCAACCGTCCCGCGATGCGGGCGCCGCGATGTGACGCGGATCGCTCCGAGCCGTCCGACGTGGCGTGCCCCGAACCGTTGCCGCGCTCTTTCGTCGCAGGTCACGGCCCTGCGGGCGGTGCGACGGTCACGATCGCTCGCGCTCCGATCGGATCGGTTCCCGAGATGTTCCGACCCAGTACCCTTCGCGCATGTCAGACGAGGCACGCTCGCTCACCGACGTGGTCACCAGGCTCCGGCGGGCGCTGCGCACGAGCATCCGGTCGGACTGGCCGTGGGACTCCCTGCCGATGGCGCAGGTCGAGCTGCTCCAGACGCTCGCCGAGCGTGCGCCCATGCGCGTGGGCGACCTCGCCGCCGAGCTGCGGCTCGCGCCCAACACGGTCAGCGGCCTGGTCGGCCAGTTGATCGAGGGCGGGCTGGTCGAGCGCGGCGGCGACCCGACCGACCGCCGGGTGGCCCGCCTCTCCGTGACCCCGCGCGGGCACGAGCAGCTGGCGATCTGGCAGTCCGCCCACGAGAAGCGCATCGGGGCGGCGTTGGACAAGCTGGACCCGGCCGAGCGCGCCGACGTGGTCCGCGCCCTGTCCGCCCTGGACCACCTGGTGGACCACCTCCGTGCGCACTGAGGTCCGGGTCGTCGCCGCGGTCGCCCTGGGTGGCGGCCTCGGCGGCGCCGCGCGCCACGGCCTGGCGGCGGTGGTGCCCGGACCCCTCGGCACGGTGCTGGTCAACGTGCTGGGCTGCGCCCTGATCGGCGTGCTCATGGTCGTGGCGCCGCGCCTGCACCCGCTCGCCCGGCCGTTCCTGGGCATCGGCGTGCTCGGCGGCTTCACCACGTTCTCCGGCTACGCGCTGGACGCCGTGCGGCTGGGCGGCCTCGCGGCGTTCGCGTACCTGCTCGCGACCCTGCTGCTGGCCGTGGGCGCGACGTTCGCCGCCATGGCCGTGACCCGCCGGGTCACGGCATGACCGCGGCGCTGGTGTTCGTCGGCGCCGCGGTCGGCGCGACGCTGCGGTACCTCACCGCGCGGTGGCTGCGGAGGTCGTTCCCCTGGGCCACCCTCGCGGTGAACGTCGTCGGCTCGTTCGTCCTGGGCTGCGTGGCGGGCGCCGAGCCGACCCTGGTCGCGCTCCTGGGCACCGGCCTGTGCGGCGGCCTCACCACGTACAGCACGTTCAGCTACGAGACGATCCGGCTGGCCGAGGAGGGCCGCCACCGGCAGGCGTTCGCCAACGCCGCCGGCAGCATCGCCGCCGGCGTCGCCGCGGCCGCCCTCGGCTACGCCCTCACCCGGTAGGCGCCAACCTGCCCAGCACCTCCGGCAGGTCGCCGGTGTGCACGACGCCGAGCCGCTGCGTCGCCCGGGTCAGCGCCACGTACAGGTCGCTCGCGCCGCGCGGCGACTCGGCCAGGATGCCCGCCGGGTCCACCACCAGCACCGAGTCGAACTCCAGGCCCTTCGCGTCGACCACCCCGAGCACCACGACCTGCGCCTCCAGGTCGTCGGAGGCGCCCGGCACGGCGGCGCGCAGGGACGCCACCGACGCCGCCGGGACGATCACCGCCAGCTTGCCGTCCCCGATCGCGGCCAGCTCCTTGCCCACCACCGCGGGCAGGGCGTCGGGCACCGAGTCCACCCGCAGGCTCCACGGCTCGAACCCGCTGTCGCGCACCGACGTCGGCGGCGCCAGGTCGGGGTCCACCGAGGCCAGCACGTCCGCCGCCACGGCCATGATCTCCGACGGCGTCCGGTAGTTCACCGTCAGCTCGGTGAGCTTCCAGCGGTCCATCACGTACGGCGACAGCACCTCGTGCCACGACGACGCCCCCGCGATGTCGCCGGTCTGCGCGATGTCGCCGACCACGGTCATCGACTTGGACGGGCAGCGGCGCATCAGCGTCCGCCACGCCATCGGCGACAGCTCCTGCGCCTCGTCCACGATGACGTGCCCGAACGTCCACGTCCGGTCCGCCGCCGCCCGCTCGGCCGCCGTCTCGTAGCGCTCCGCGCCGTGCCGCTCCGCCAGCCGGTAGGCGTCCACCAGGTCGGTCGCCATCAGGATGTCCGGGTCGGCGTCGTCCTCCAGGTCGAGGATGTCCAGCACGCCCTGCGCGTAGTCGATCGCCTGCCGCCGCTGCCGCTCGGCCCGCGCCTTGGCCTCGGTGTCGTCCTCGCCGAGCAGCTCCGCCGCCTCGTCCAGCAGCGGCACGTCGGCGGGCGTCCACTCCGAGCCGCGCGGCCGGAGCAGCAGCTCGCGCTCGGCCGGCGACATCTTCGGCGTGGCCTTGGCGATCCGCTTCGGCGAGGCGTACAGGTCCTCCAGGAGCTGCTGCGGCGACAGCGTCGGCCACAGCCGCTCGACGACCGCCTGCACCGCGGGGTCCTCCCGCAGCTCGCGCCGGATGTCGTCGACGTCGGCCTGGTCCAGCAGGTGCCTGCCCAGCCGGGACACCGCCTGCGCCGCCAGCGTCGAGATGATCTCGCGCTGGAACGTGCGCCGCGCCTCGTTGTGCGGGCGGCGGGTCCGCCGCGCCCGGCCGCGGGCGTCGCTGATCGCGCGCCGGTCCAGCCGCAGCACGTCCTGGTCGAACGGGACCTCGACCAGGCCCGGCGCCTCCTGCCGGTCCCGGATCGCGCGCGCCACCACGTCGGCCATCTCGATGCGGCCCTTCAGCGCGGCCACCTCGGCGGGCTCGCGGCCCACCGCGGTGAGGCCGGGGAACAGCTCGCCGACGGTCGACAGCAGCACGCCCGTCTCGCCCAGCGACGGCAGCACCTGGCCGATGTAGCGCAGGAACGTCGCGTTCGGGCCGACCACCAGCACGCCGCGCTTGGCGAGCTGCCGCCGGTGCGTGTAGAGCAGGTAGGCGGCGCGGTGCAGCGCCACCGCCGTCTTGCCCGTGCCCGGACCGCCCTGCACGACGACCACGCCGTTCAGCTCGGTGCGGATGATCCTGTCCTGCTCGGCCTGGATGGTCGCGACGATGTCGCCCATCTGGCCGGTGCGGCTCGCGTTCACCGCGGCCAGCAGGGTCGCCTCGCCGGTCAGCCCCTCGGACGGGCGGGTCGGGTCGACCGAGTTGATGTCCAGCACCTCGTCGTCGAACCCGACGACCTTGCGCTGCTTGGTCCGCAGGTGCCGGCGCTGGCGCACGCCCTCCGGCGCGGCCGCGGTGGCCAGGTAGAAGGGGCGGGCGGCGGGCGCGCGCCAGTCCATCAGGAGCGGTTCGTACTCCTTGTCCTCGTCGAACAAGCCGATTCGGCCGATGTAGAACCGGTCGTCGGTGTCGAAGTCGAGCCGGCCGAAGCACAACCCGTTCTCCACCGCGCTGTACTGCGCCAACTGGTCGGAGTACATGGCCACCGAGGTGTCCCGCTCGGAGCGCATCTGGTGCGTGCCGCCCGTTTGCCGCAGCGCCGAGGCCAGGCGCTTCGAGCTCTGTTCGCGGAGGTCGTCCAGTCTGCCGTACAGCATCGACACGTATTCCTGCTCCGACTCGGTTTCCGCGAGCCGGAGGTCATCGGAGGGGCTTGACAACGTGCCTCATTTCTGGATAGCGTGGTTTATCAGCCTGTGTCGCTATCGGCTGACAGTTCCCTGCGCCTTGTCCCGCGCAGAACGTCTAATCTACTACACGTTCTTCGCCGCGGTGCGTGAACAACCGCGCTCGCCGAGGCCCGCCCGTGACCGGGTCCGTGACGCGCGAGAGCCGCCGCCGAGCGGTGCTCGACGGCGGCTCCCCGGTGCGGCGGCGGGTTACAACCGACCGGCCACGTACCCGCCGATGCCCGCCATGCCGTCCGCGTTCGGGTGCAGCGGCGCGGCCGGGCCGACCGGGGCCACGCCCTCGAACCACCGGGTCCGCGCGGGCGCGCACGCGTCGCGGCCCGTGCTCGGCGGCTCGATGTCGACGAACTCCGCGCCGTGCGCCGCCGCCTCGCGGGCGAGCACCGCGTTCAGCCGGTGCACGCCGCCCTGCAGGTAGTCCGCGTCCCGCGCCCAGATCGGCTGGTCGGGGTAGCAGCCGCCGGGCCGGATGTAGGTGCCGTAGCCGACCACCACGACCCGCGCCCCCGGCGCCCGCGCGGTGACCAGGTCGAGCGCGGCGGCGAACTCGGCCGCGTAGGCGTCGATCCGCTCGGCCAGCACGTCGCGGCCGGCCGCGGTGAGCCGGTCCCGGCACGACTTGCCGAGCGGTTCGGGCAGCAGGTTGACGCAGTCCAGCGCCTCGTCCACCAGGCGCACGTCGTTGCCGCCGATGGTGAGCGTGACCAGGTCGGTCGTCGGGCTCAGCGCGTCCGCCTGGGGAGGCTGCGCGCCGTCGAGGGTCGACTGGGGGCCGGCGAGGTCGTCGGTGACCGCGCCCGAGCACGTCACGTCGGTGAGCCGCGCCCCGATCCGCTCGGCGAGCACGGACGGCCAGTTGCGCGTCGAGCGCAGGCAGCCGGGCGCGCTCGCGTCCTGGTCCGGGATGAGCGGCCCGGCGGCGGCCGAGTCGCCCAGCGCGACGTACTCGACGGCCTCGTCGGCGGTCGCCGAGACCGGGGTCCAGGTGATGGTCAACGCCGCCAGCATCGCCGGTAGCAGCTTGCGCACGACCGCCTCCTCTTCGTGATCGGGTGGGGTTCGGGGACATGATGGGGCGCGCAGGCCCGCGAACCGCGGTGGTGGACCGGGAGTCGGGGCGGATTCACCCGGCAGGGACGCGCGACCGCCGCGCCGGCGACCGGTGCGGGGGTTCGTGGGCGGTCGGCGACCGGTGTGGGGGCTCGGCGACCGGTGTGAGGGCTTGTGAGCGGTTGGCGACCCGTGTGAGGGCTTGTGGGCGGTCGGCGGCTGGTGCGGTGCGGGGTGCTGCGAGTGGTCCGGCGGCGCGGGGTTCACGAGCGGTCGGCGGCTCGTGCGGTGTGTCCGGCGGCTGCGGTGCGGGCGGCTCGCCGGCGGTCGGTGGCGGATCGGGGGTGCCGCCGGCGGGCCGCGGGGTTCGCGCGGCCGCTCGGCACGCCGGGTGAGGGGCGGACCACCCGATGAGCGGCTGTGCGAAGGCACGAGGGTGAATCCCGGTCCCGGCCCAAGATCGTTCCGGCACGCTGGGACGGGTGAAGGAGAAGCGCCAGGAACTCGTGCGGCTGTCCCGGATGGCGGTGGACCGGCCCCGGTGGCAGCTCGGGTTCGCCTCCGTCGTCTCGGTCTGGTCGCTGGCGTGGGTCGTGGGCCAGGCGCTCGGCGACGCGCCCGGCCCGCTGGACGTGCTGCCGGTGCGGTGGGCGGGCCTGCCCACGGGCTGGCTGGACGCGGCCCGCGCGTGGTGCGACGGCCGCACCGGGTTCCTGGCCGTGGCGGGCGGCCTGCTGTGGGCGATGACGAGCCCGGGCCGGCAGGCGTCGGCCTCCTTCGGCTGGCTCGCGGTGATGGCCGCCGCCGAGGACGTCGGCTACGTCGCGGTGCGGTGGGCGCTCGGGTCGGTCGCGGTGTTCCTGGTGGTGATGGGCCTGGTGTCGCTCACCGGCCGGCGGGCGTTCGTGGTCGACCGGGTCGCGGTCATCCCGCGGGATGTGGCCCGCGCGGGCGCGACGGCGCTGGCGCTGTCGGCGGTGGTCCCGCTGGTCGCGCCCGGTCTGCTGCTGGCCCGGCTGGTCGGCCCCTACGTCACTCGGCCACCGCGCCGCCGGGCCGGGACGCCGATCGTCCGCCCGGCTGCCACCGAACGCCGCACGCCCGGTGAACTGGTCGAACCCGTCCCCGCGCCGCGGACGCCGGCCGGCGAGGAGTCCGATTTTCCCGATCCGGCCCGGTCACGCGAATAGGTTTTGCGCCCCAACAATCACCTCCGGAAGAACCGAGCGAACCTCATGTCACATTCCGGAATCGCCTGTTTGGGCTTACCGGTCCGTATCCATCAAGATGAGCGCGTGCCAGAAAATCCCGCCGAAAACCGCTTAGCCAAGGTGATGCGTCGTCAGCCCGTTCAGCAGCGCGGCGCCGCGACGGTGTCCGCGATTGTCGACGCCTGCGCGACGCTGCTCAACGACTACGACTACGACGACATCACCACCGCCCGGATCGTCGAGCTAGCAGGCGTGCCAATTGGATCGTTCTACCAATACTTCCCGGACAAGCGTTCCGTTGTGCACGCGTTGGCGCTGCGCGGCATGGAGGAGTACCTGGGCCGGGTCGAATCGCTGTTCACGGAGGGCCGGCTCGCCGAGGACTGGCGCGAGGCCGTGCAGCAGGTCGTCGGCATCTACCTGCGGATGCTGGTCGAACTGCCCGGCTTCGGGCGGGTCCGGTTCAGCGACCTGCTCGACGGCCACCGCCTCGACGCCTCCGTGGACCAGTACGAGTTGATGGCCGAGCGGTTGCGCGACCTGTTCGTCAGCCGCTTCGCGGTGCGCGGCGACGCGCCGGTCATGTTGACGTTCCGGATGGCCGCCCAGACCGCCGACGCGCTGTTCAAGTTGGCCGAACGGGTCGAGCCGGACGAGCGCCCGGTGGTCCTCCGCACCGCCGACGGTGTGATCCTGAGGATGCTGGCCGGGGTGTTCGACCCGGCGTGACTTGCCGCGCCGGTCCGGGTGGTGTGGGGTGGACCGGTGGGCGACGACTTCGACGTGATCGTGATCGGCGGCGGCCCGGTGGGCGAGAACGCCGCCGCCCGGACCGCCGCCGGCGGGCTGCGGACCGCGGTGGTGGAGGCCGAACGGCTCGGTGGCGAGTGCTCGTACTGGGCCTGCATGCCGAGCAAGGCGTTGCTGCGCCCCGGCCACGCGCTCGCCGCCGCCCGTCGGGTGCCGGGCGTGCCGGTCGGGGAGCGGCTGGACGCCGCGCAGGTGCTGAAGCGGCGCAACGCCTTCACCTCCGACTGGGACGACACCGGCCAGGTCGAGTGGGCCGAGGGCGCCGGGCTGACCGTGGTCCGCGGCCGCGGCAGGCTGGCGGGGGAGCGCCGGGTCGACGTGGACGGCCGCGTGCTGACCGCCGCCAAGGCGGTCGTGGTGTGCACGGGGAGCGTGCCTCGCGTCCCGTCGCTGCCCGGCCTGTCCGACGTGCCGTACTGGACGTCGCGCGAGGCGACCTCCGCGCAGGAGGCGCCCTCGTCGCTCGTGGTGCTGGGCGGCGGTGTGGTCGGCGTGGAGATGGCCCAGGCGTGGGCCCGGCTCGGCTCCGACGTCACGCTGGTCGTGTCCGGCGAGCGGCCGCTGCCCAGGTTCGAGGCGTTCGCGGGCGACCTGGTCGCCGACGGGCTGCGGGAGGACGGCGTCCGGCTGGTCACCGGGGTCAAGGCGACCGGCGTGTCCACTTCGGACGGGACGGTGTCGTTGCGGCTGTCCGACGACACCTCGGTGTCCGGCGCGCACCTGCTGATCGCCACCGGCCGCCAACCCGCGACCTTCGACCTGGGCGTGGAGCAGTTCGGCTTCACCGCGGGCGAGGCGCTGGACGTGGACGACACCGGCCGGGTGTCCGGAGTGGACTGGCTGTACGCGGCGGGCGACGTCACGGGCCGCGCGTTGCTGACCCACCAGGGGAAGTACGCGGCGCGGGCGGTCGGCACGGCGATCGTCACCGGGGCGACCGACCCCGAGCCGTGGACCGCGCCGGTGGCCACGGCCGACCACACGGCCGTGCCGCAGGTGGTGTTCACCGACCCCGAGGTGGCGTCGGTGGGGTGGTCGGAGGCGGAGGCCCGCGAGGCGGGGCTGGACATCCGGGTCGTCGACCTCGACATCGCGGTGGCCGGGTCGTCCCTGCACGCCGACGGGTACCGGGGCAAGGCGCGGATGATCGTGGACGAGCGCAAGCGCACGCTGGTCGGCGTCACGTTCTGCGGTCCGGACGTGGCCGAGCTGCTCCACGCGGCCACGATCGCGATCGTCGGCGGGGTCACCGTGGACCGGCTGTGGCACGCCGTTCCGGCGTACCCCACCATCAGTGAGGTGTGGTTGAGGCTGCTCGAGGCCTACGGTCTCTGACGCTGCGTGCACGGCTTTCAGCACATCGTGCACACTCTCCGCCGAGTGCCGTACCGACCGTGGGGCCATCGGGACTCTTAACCACAAAATGCGGGTTCAGCTGCTTACACTGCGGGTGTGACCAGGGGAACCGTGGCTCTCGCGATCGGCGCGGTGCTCTGGTGCGCGTTCGTCATCGCGTCCACGTTCCTGCCCGGCGGGCCGTCCTGGCCGCCGGTCGCGGTGTACCTGCCGGGGTTCCTCGTCGTGCCGGTCGTCGCCCACACGCTGTGGCGGGCGCGGTCGAGCGCGTTGTTCTGCCTGGCGCACGTGCCCAAGCCGGTGCTGTTCACCGGGTTCGCGATCGCGGTGGGCGGGTGGCTGTTCTCGTTCGGCGCGATCGCGGGGAAGCCGGGCACCGAGACGCTGTGCGCGGTGGCGGGGCTGGTGATCGTGCTGCACGCGGCGTTCGGGCTGATCGGCGTGGGCATGGTGCGCGTCGGCCGGTGAGGCGGCCGCCCGGCCGGGCGGGTCGGTTGTGGAGGGTCCCCCGGCGTTGTCCGCTGTGCGACGCCGACCGGTCCGGGTTCTTCCTCGACCCGGTCTTGCTCCGCCGGGACTACTGCTGGGCCGCCGGGAGCCGCAACGCCTGGTCGGCGACCTCGGCCAGGGTCGGGTCGGCCGGGTCGCGGTCGCCCTCCACCCACACGACCTGGGTGATGCGCAGCTGCGCGCCCTTCGTGGACACCTTGATGACCGACCGGTCGAACGAGGTCGGACCGCCCGGCCAGCCCTTGCCGTCCTGCGCGAGCGGGGTGACGCCGCCCGCGCCCGCCGTCGACGCGAGGGCGCGCAGTTCACCCGCCCGGGTGGCGTCGGGCAGGCTCAGCTCGGCGATCGCCACGCCCGCCCGGCGACCGTCCACTGTGGTCTCGTACTGGGCGCGCCGCAACTGCATGCAGAGGTGTTCGGTCAGCCACGCCCGCACGTCGCCGATCGCGTGCGAGGCGCAGTCGTCGGTGCGGTCCGCGCCGCGCGGCGAGAAGCTCCGACCGTCCACCACGACCGTCGTCGGCTGCGGGGTGGGCGTGCTGCCGGGCGCGGCGCTGTCCGCGGTGTCGCCGGAGGACAGCGTGATGATCAGGACGATGATCAGCACCACGGCGACGACCGCGCCGCCCGCGTAGGGCAGGAGCTTGCGGCCGCGCGACGCGGGCGCCACCTTCGGCAGCAGCATGGTGCTCGCCGAGGCCAGGTCGGCCGCCGCGTCGGAGAACCCCTCGGCGATCAGGTGCGGGCGGCTGGGCGGCGTGCCGGTCGGCGCGAGCACGGCCACCAGCTTGGCGGCGTGCTCGGCGGAGCAGGGCCGGTCGCTGGTGGCCAGCTCGCGGGCGGCGGCGAGCAGGGTGGTGGGCTTGGGGTGCAGCACGCGCACGCCGCGGTTCAGGTCCACGGTGGGCTGGACGACCTGGCCGACGTACGGGCCGACGGCGACCACGGTGGTGACCGGCAGGGGCTCGCCGCGCATGTCCTGGATCCGGCGGGCGACGGCGGTGCTGGCCTCCAGCGCCTCGGCGGCCGGGTTCGTCGCGCCGTCGGTGCGGGTCAGCGGCCAGCCGTCGATCTTCCACTGGCCGGTGAGCGGCGCCTCCAGCCGCATCGCCGGGTCGGGCAGGTCCACGCCGACGACCACGAGCACGCCGCGCGGCAGCACGATCACGGCGTCCAGGTCGCGCGGGCAGTCGGGCGGGCGGACGCCGAGCAGCGCGACACCGCCGAGCACGGCGTCGCCGATGCCCCACGTGCTCAGCGCGGCGCGCACGTCGGCCCCCACCGCGGAGGGCTCGGTGCCGAGTCGGATCAGCCGCACGTGATCACCAGGCCGCAGGGTTCGGCGTTGCACACGGTCCGACACGGTAGCGCCGTCGCGGGACCGGTCGTCGGGCGCATCGCGGGAGATGACGTTGCGTGACAACCATCACCCGGGGCGAGCGGTTCGGCGGTGGGGTGCTCGTGCCGGTATTGGAGGTTTGTCCGTGCTGTGGCGGGGGAACGGAGTCGGGCGTGTCGTGGCGGTGTGATCGGGAGTGGGCGGTGATCGGTTCGGGGCGGTGCGGTGATCGGATCGGAGGGGGCGAGGGTGTGATCGCGGCGTGCCCGGATGATCTCGGAAAGTGACGCCGTCACACCGGGTGCAGGGCTGTGACGTCGGAGTTTTGGGGTCGAAAGTCCTGTATCTGACCCGGCCGGGTGAGGAACGGGATGGTTCTTATGGCGGACTGCTGCCACAACGGGCAGAATGGCCGAGTCGGGAATTCACAAGATCGTCCGCGTCATCGAGAGGTCGTAGGGGAAGACGTCCCTCGTCGAGTAGCGGAGGTCAGCTGTGAGCACCCGTGGCAGCAGCAGTGGCGTGGTCTACGTCCACTCGTCGCCGTCTGCGGTCTGTCCGCACGTCGAGTGGGCGATCTCGGGCACCCTCGGTGAGCGAGCGGACCTCAAATGGGCGGCGCAACCCGCGGCGCCGGGTCAGTTGCGCGCCGAGTGCAACTGGACCGGCGACGCCGGCACCGGTGCCCGACTCGTGTCCGCGCTCAGGGCGTGGCCGATGCTCAGGTTCGAGGTGACGGAGGACCCGAGTCCGGGCGTGGACGGTGTGCGGTACTGCTTCGCGCCCGTGCTGGGTTTGTGGCACGCGCGGACCAGTGCGAACGGTGACATCGTGGTGTCCGAGGACCAGCTTCGGGCGTTGGCGGCGCGCAGCCGGGGCGGGGAGTCGTTCGCGCACGGCGTGGACGAGATCCTCGGGGCGGCGTGGGATGACGCGTTGGAGCCGTTCCGGCGGGCCGGCGATGGTGCGCCGGTGACGTGGTTGCACCGGGTCGGGTGATGCCCGGATCCGGGCCGGCCGCAGTGGGTGGGTCGGGTCCGGCCGCAGTAGATGGGTCCGGTCCGGCTCGATGTGACACGGGGCCCTTACGGGTACCAGGGGCAGGCCAAAGCCGGCAGGCCCGGCGGGGAAAA
>NZ_JBHYXZ010000126.1:0-26611 GCF_042752395.1 Actinosynnema sp. NPDC059335
CCCGCTCTCCCCGGGGGGCGGGGCGGGCGGGGGGGCGCGCCCCCCCCCGCCGCCCCCCCCCGCGCCCCCCCCCCCCCCGCGCGGGGCCGGCGCCCGGGGCCGCCCACTGCGGGATCACGCAGTGCGGCCGTTCACCGACCACCCCCCGAGCGGTCGGTGAACGGCTAGCGTGACCGCCATGGCGCACATCGACCTCGGCTTGGACGAGACCCACTTCCCCGGCATCACCGGCTTGATGCGGTTCCGACCGGAGACCGCGAAACCGCTCAACGAGCTGGCCGAAGTCCTGCTCCGCGCGCCGCACTCGCTGCCGCCCGGCGAGCGCGAGCTGATCGCGTCCTACGTGTCGGCGTTGAACGAGTGCACGTTCTGCCACAACTCGCACTCCGCGTTCGCCGCCGCCCAGCTGGACAAGGGCATGGCCCTGGTGCACCAGGTGAAGGCCGACCTGGACGGCGCGCCGGTGTCGGAGAAGCTGCGGGCGCTGCTGCGGATCGCCGCCGCCGTGCAGGACTCGGGCCGCAAGGTCACCGCCGAGCTGGTGGACCGGGCCCGCGCGGAGGGCGCGACCGACGTCGAGATCCACGACACCGTGCTGATCGCGGCCGCGTTCTGCATGTTCAACCGGTACGTCGACGGCCTGGGCACGTTCGCGCCGACCGACCCGGCGGCCTACGACGCGTCCGCCAAGCGCATCGTCGAGCAGGGCTACACCGCGTCCGGCTGAGCCGTCGCGGCCTCCCGCCGGCCGGTCCGGCGACGCCTGACCAGCGGGTACGACAGCAGCACCAGCGCCACGAACGGCACCCCGACCTGCCACGCCGGGCCGAACGCCTCGGTGAACGCCGTCGCCACCACCACCAGCACGACGTAGAGCAGGCTCAACACCGTGGTCACCGGCGCGCCGGGCAGCCGGACCGGCGACGGCGGCAGGCCCCGGCGCGCCCGCCGGAACGCCAGGTGGCTCACGAAGATCAGCATCCAGGCCACCATGCCGCTGAACATCGCGATGCCGAGCAGCACCGGGAACGCCGCGTCCGGGGACAGCGCCGCCGCCACCGCCGCGCCGGCCAGGCCCGCGGTCGAGGCCAGCACGGCCCGCACCGGGCTGCCCCGTCGGCTCACCGCCGCGAGCGCGGGCGGCGCGTACCGGTCCAGCGCCAGCGAGTGCACCGTGCGCGACGCGAGGTACAGGGTGGTGTTGGCGGCGGACAACGCGGCGGTGAGGATCACGAGGTTCATCAGGCCCGCGGCGGCGGGGACACCGATCGACGCGAACAGCGTCACGAACGGGCTCTCCGCGACCCCGTCGACCGCCGCGGCCTCCGTCCACGGCACGATCGCCACGATGATCCCGGTCGCCAGCACGTAGAACAGCGCCAGCCGCAGCACCACCCGCCGGGCCGCGCGCGGGATGTCCCGGCCGGGGCTGCGGGACTCGGCGGCGGTCATCGCCACCGACTCCACGCCGCCGTAGCTGAACGTCGCCACGGTGACCGCGAGCAGCACGCCCACCAGCCCGTTGGGCGCGAACCCGCCGTGACCGGTCCACGCCGACAGGCCCGCCGCGTCCTGCCCCGGCAGCCCGAACACCACGTACAGCACGCCGAGCACCAGGAACACGACCAGGGCCGTCACCTTGACCATGGCGAACCAGTACTCGACCTCGCCGAACAGCCGCACGGCGGCGAAGTTGACGGCCACGATCGCCACGGCGAACACGCACACCGACGCCCACAGCGGCACCTGCGGCCACCAGTAGCGGACGTAGAGCCCGGCCGCGACGACCTCGCCGCCGACCGTGATCACCTGGGTGGCCCAGTAGCACCACCGCTGCACGTACCCGACCATCGGCCCGGCGTACCGCGCGCCGACCGCGCCGAACCCGCCCGCCTCGGGGTGCACCACCACCATCTCGGCCACCGCGTACGCCACGCCGACCGCCGCCAGCGCCCCGACCAGGTAGACGAGCACGACCGCCGGGCCGGCCATCGAGATCGCCAGGCCGGAGCCGAGGAACAGGCCGGTGCCGATGGCGCCGCCCAGCGAGATCATGCCGATCTGGCGGCTCGTCAGCCGGCGGAGCAGCCCGCCGTTCGCGTCGTCCGCCAAGGCCGTCCTCCGGGGTCGCATCCGTCCGCGCGGGCAGCGCGACAGTGCCAGGCCGGGCCCGGGCACGCCATCACCGGGCACGCGGCCACTACGGCCGACCGAAGCCGACCGTCCTCAGTGGACGGCGGTCAGGCGCTCGAACCGGAACGGGGCCAGGGCGTCGCCCCGGTCCTCCCCCAGCGCCTCCGCGGCGACCAGGTCGCCCGCGTGCAGGCACAGCGTCGCGCCGCTGTGCGAGACGGCGAAGTGGAAGTTGGGCAGCGCGGCCACCCGGCCCAGCACCGGCAGGCCGTCGTCGGGGATGGGCCGCTCGCCCACCCGCACGCCCTCCACCGCCGCCGCGCGCAGGCCGGGGTAGAGGGCGCGGCCCGCCGCCAGCACGTCCTCGACGGCGGTCGGGTCCACGTCGATCCGGCCGTCGTCCGACACCCGTGCCGCGCCGTCGGTGTCGGGCGTGTGCAGCAGCAGCCGTCCCGCGCCGTCCGGGCGGAGGTGGACGTCGGGCGCGTGGACGACCCGTGCCGCCGCCACCGCGACCGGGGAGGTGTGGACGAGCACGCCGCGGGTGTTGCGCATCGGCAGCGCCAACCCGGCCAGCCCGGCGATCCGGGCCGCCCGCGGACCGGCGCAGTCGACCACCGCGTCCACGGCGATCCGCCGCCCGGACGCGAGCCGCACGGCCCGCACGGTGTCGCCGGTCACGTCCAGGCCGGTCACCGCGTCGTCGTGGACCACCTCGGCGTCACGGGACACCGCCGTCGCCAGGAGGTGGCCGATCAGCGGGACGGGCTCGACCCAGCCCTCGCGGGGGAAGTAGGCGATGCCGTCGTCCGGCAGCGCGGCCGGGTCCAGGTCGGGTTCCAGCGCCAGCGCCTCGTCCCGGCTCAACCACCGCGCCTCGTAACCGTAGTCCAGGACGCCGGCGACCTTGGCGCGCAGCGCGTCCCGCGCGCCTGCCGCGGCGGCCCACTCCAGGTTCCCGGTCTCGTGGTACCAGCCGCCGTGCGGCACGTCGGCCGCCAACCGGCGGTGCGCCTCCATGCCCGCGACGTTGAAGTCGTGGTACGAGCGCGGTTGCTTGCCGCACGAGTTGGTCCACGAGAACGTCGCGCCGGACGTGCCGCCGCCGGGCGCGCCCGCGTCCACCACGGTCACCCGCGCGCCGCGGCGCGCCAACGAGGCGGCCACCGCCGCGCCGTAGACGCCCGCGCCGACGACCACGACGTGCGCCACCATGCCGACCCGCCTTCCACGACCCGTGAAAGCACCCCACCGCGACGATAGCCGTCCCGGGCCGCGCGCGAGGGAGGCGGAACACGGTCATCACCGCCCGAATCGGACAACGGATACCCTGTCGGTGATGTCCTGCGACGAGAAACGTGCACACGTCCCCCGTTCCGGCGCGGTTGCGGTCGCGCGCGACCGCTCGCACGATGGCCGGGCGGTCCGCCGACCGGGCGGGCACGGGAACGCGGTGTGACCGCGGGACGAGGGAACCGACCGGAAGTGAAGCGCAGGGGTGGCCGCAAGGCCGGCACGTCCACGATGTTGCTGTTCGTGGCGCTCGGCGCGCTGCTCGCCGGGTCGTTCGCCGTGGTGACCTCCGCGCCGGGCGACCGGTCGAGCACACCGGCGGCCCTGCGGACCCCGTCGCACGCGCCGTCGTCGTCCTCCGCCGCGCCGTCGTCCACCGAGGCGCCGCGGCCCACCCCGGCCCCGGACCCGTGCGCGGCGCGGATCGCCGCGCTGCCGCTGCGCGCCCGGCTGGCCCAGCTCCTGGTCGTCGGCGTGGACCCGCGCGGACCGGCCGACGCGCTGGCCGTGGTCCAGGGCGAGCAGGTGGGCGGGATCTTCATCGGCGGCGACGACGTGGGCCTGCTCACCGCCGGCGCGCTGGCCCCCGTGCACGCCGCCGCCGCGTTGCCGCTGACCGTGGCGGTGGACGACGAGGGCGGGCGGGTGCAGCGGCTCGACGCGCTCGACGGGTCGCTGCCCAGCGCCCGGCGGATGGCCGCCGACATGTCGCCGGACCAGGTCCGGGCCGTGGCCCGGGGCCGGGGCGTCGCGCTGCGGGAACGCGGCGTGACCACGGACCTCGCCCCCGTGCTGGACACCAGCGGCCAGCCCGACCGCACGGTCATCGGCGACCGGTCGTTCAGCGCGGACCCGAACACCGCCGTCGACTACGCGCTGGCGTTCGCCGAGGGGCTGCACGAGGCGGGCGTCACGCCGGTGGTCAAGCACTTCCCCGGCCACGGCAACACCAGCGGCGACTCCCACCTGGGCGCGGTCACCTCTCCCCCGCTCGACGTGCTGCGCGGCACGGACCTGGTCCCGTACCGGCACCTGCCGCGGTTCGGCGACGTCGTGGTGATGCTCGGGCACATCGAGGTGCCCGGCCTCACGGGCGGGCTGCCCGCCACGCTGAGCCCGGACGCCTACGCGCTGCTGCGCGGCGAGTTCGGCTTCACCGGCCCGGCGATGACCGACGACCTCGGCGCGATGCGCGCGGTGACGGACCGGGCGAGCCTGCCCGACGCGGTCACCCAGGCGCTCGCCGCCGGCGCGGACATCGCGCTGTGGTCGTCGGGCGGCCGGGTGCGGGAGGTGCTCGACCACCTGGAGGGCGCGGTCGCCTCGGGCGCGCTGCCCGCCCCGCGCGTGGACGAGGCCACCCGCCGCGTCCTGCGCGCGAAGCAGGTGTGCTGAGTCACTTCGCGACGCCTCCTATGCTGGGCGACGACGTCACGGCGGGAGGCATCGGCAGTGCGATTCGTGGCCATCGGCGACAGCTTCACCGAAGGGGTCGGCGACGAGCGCCCCGACGGCACACCCCGGGGATGGGCGGACCTGGTCGCGGCGGGCCTCGCCACCGCGCTCGGCGAGACGGTCCGGTACGCCAACCTGGCGGTCCGGGGCCGGCTCATGGAGCCGATCGCGACCACCCAGCTCGACGCGGCGCTGGCCCTGTCCCCCGCGCCCACGCTCGTCACGCTGAACGGTGGCGGCAACGACATGATGCGGCCCGGCGTGGATTTGAAGCGGCTGGTCGAGCTGACCGAACGCGCCATCCTGCGGTGCGCGGCGGCCGGCGTGCGGCTGGTGCTGCTCAGCGGCGCCGACCCGTCGCAACGGCTGCCGTTCGGCCGCATGATCCACCGCCGCGGCGTGGTGCTGACCGCGGCGATCGCCGAACTGGCCCGCCGGCACGACGTGCTGCTGGTGGACGCGTTCAACGACGTCGAGGTCCGCCGGCCCGAGTACTGGTCGCCGGACCGGCTGCACCTGAACGCCGCCGGCCACCAGCGGGTCGCGTCGCTGGTCCTCAACGCGCTCGGGCACACCACCGAGGCGCACGCCGTCGATCCCGCACCCGCCGCCCGGCGCAGCCTGCTCGTCGAGGCGAGGTACTACCGCGAGCACGTCCTGCCCTGGGTGAACCGCCGCCTGCGGGGCATCTCGTCCGGCGACGACGCGACCGGCAAGCACCCGGACTGGGTGCCGGTGGAAGCGGCCCGTCCCCTGGTCTGAGCCGCCCGCCACTCACCGGCCCTCGGGCGCACGCTGTGACATCATGCGTTCACCGCGAGCGAAATGAGGTCGGGGTTGGAGAAGCGCGCTGCGTCCGCCACCAACCGGATCGACGGTGACGTGCCGGGAGCCGCCGTGCTGGCGGGGACCATCAACGGCGACGTGCACATCACGGTGACCGGCGCGCCCGCCGCGCAAGCGCCTCCGACTCCCCCTCCCGCAGGGTGGTCCGACCTGCCGGAACTGCCCGCGCCGGTCCGGTTCCTGATGCGGGCCCAGGTGGACGCCGCACGCGAGATGCCCTACCGGCTGCCCGGCGCGCGCCGGCCGTCGCTGGCGACCGTGCACGTCCGCCAGGACCTCGGCAGCGGCTCCGACGAGCCACCGCCCGAGCAGCCCCAGCCGGTGCCCATCGTGGACCGCCGGGGCCAGGTCGTGGAGCCGCCCAGCCCGCCGATCACCCGATTAGCGGTGCGCCCGCCCACCCGGACGGTGTGGGAGGCGCTGAACCGCGACGACCACGTGGTGGTCACCGGCGGTCCCGGCCAGGGCAAGTCGACGCTGTCGCTGCGGCTGGCCGCCGACGTGGCCGAGCGGTGGCTGACCCGCGACGGCGACCCGGTGTCCCTGGCCGAGCAGGTGGTGCCGCTGCGGCTGACGGCCAGGGAGCTGGCCGAACGGCTCGGCCGGCCGTTCCCGGAAGCGGTCGCGGAGAGCGCCGGCGAGGAGTACGGCGCGCTGCTCGCCTCTCCCCTGGAGCAGCGCACGGTGGAGGGGCGGATCGCGGGCTGCCGCTGGCTGCTCCTGGTGGACGGCCTGGACGAGGTCGCCGACACCACCAAGCGCGACCGGCTGGTGACCGTGCTGGCCGCGTGGACCGCGGACCCCTCCTCGCCCTACCGGGTCGTGGTCACCACCAGACCGATCGAGGGCGCGGCGCTCGCCCCGTTGCAGCGCATCGGCGCCGCCCGCTACGAGCTGCAACCGTTCGACCAGCACGCGCTGCGGCAGTTCGCCCGCAACTGGTTCCGCGACCACGACCGCGCCTACCGGTTCGTGCGCCAGGTCCGCGCCGCCCACCTGGACGAGCTGGCACGCGTGCCGCTGCTGGCGACGATCGCCGCGATCATCTTCGACCAGCCGGGCCACCGCCCCCTGCCGGACAACCGGTACGAGCTGTACGAGGCGTACCTGAAGTACCTGCGCACCGCGCACCACGCCGAGCCGGGGCCGTTCGACCCGGTGCGCGACGCACTGCTGGAACACCTCGGCCACGTGCGGCTGGAAGCCGACACGTCGCTGGTCGTCGCCGCGCAGGACTGGGCCGCGCGGCACCTGCCCCACCTCATCGGCACCTGGCCGGAGGACCTGGTCGCGTACCTCGCCGCGGTCGGGCCGCTCACCCGGCGCGGCGACGACCTGCGGTTCCTGCACCACAGCTTTGCCGAACACCTCGCCGCCACGGCCAAGGCCCGGCTGCTGCCGGAGCGCTTCGACCCCGCGCACGCCGACTTCGCGGGCCTCCTGCACGCCGCCCGCGCCGAGGACCGGGGCCGCCACGCGCGCGCCGTGCTGCTGCACCACAGCCGGCTGCACCCGGCCGAAGCCGGCCGGCTGCTCGAACACCTGCACTCCGGCGGCGCGGACCGACACCTCCTGGCCGCCCGCCTCCTGGCCCGACACCTGCCCACCGGGGCCGCCGCCGTGGACGCGTTCCTGACCACCGTGCGGGCGTGGGCGATGACCACCCAGCACCCGGCCTTGAAGATCCTCTCCGAGACCAGCCGCGCCGCCCACCACCCCGGCACCGCCGCGTGGCTGCTCGACCTGATGCGGGCCGAGGACGCGCCCTGGCCGTCCCGCGTCGAGGCAGCCTCCGCGCTGGCCACCCGGCTCCGGGGTGCGGAGGCACCCGACGCGGTGCGGCTGCTGCGCCGCGCCGTGAACGACCCGGCCATCCCGGTGGAGCACCGACTCACCGCAGCCGAAGCGCTGACCGAGTGCGGCCCGGAAGGCCATCGCGCCTCCCAGGAGGGCCTCCGGGCCGTCCTCGCGTCACCCTCGGCCACGGCGGAGCAACTCCGCAACGCCGCCGTCGTGCTGGCCACGTTCGACGGCGAGTCCCGCGACCACGCCGTCGCCGCGCTGACGGCCATCCTGGACGATCCCGATGCCCGCGACCACGCCCGGGTCCACGCAGCCACAGGTCTGATCGAGATCGACATCGAGCACCACGAGCGCGGTGCCGAGGTGTTCCGTGAGGTCCTGCGCACCCGCACCGACTTCTCCGCCGGGTTGCGCGACGCGGCGGTGGGCCTCGGTTCCCTGGGACCGCACCACGCCGGTGAGGCCGTGACCGCCCTGACCCGGCTGATCTCCGACCGCCGCCTGCCGATCGGCGACCGGATCTCGGCCGTGGAAGCGCTCTCGGAACTGGGCCCGCAACACCGCGTGACGGCCGTCGACCACCTCGTCGCGCTGTCCCGGGCGTTCGGGGTCACCGCGTACCTGCGGACGCGCATCGCCCGTTCGCTCGCCGACATGGGTGCACAGCAGCAGGCGTTGGACCTGCTCCGGGCGGTCCTCGCCGACTGGACCACCGACGCCAACGGCCGGCGCTGGGCCGGGCAGGCACTCGCCGACCTGGGTCCGGAGCACCGGGACGAGGCCGCCGCCGCGCTGCGCGACGTGGTCACTCACCCGAGCGCCTCCGTCCCGACCACCGTGCAGGCGTTCGGCAACCTGGCGGCGTTGGGCGAGCCGTACCGGGGCTCGGCCGTGGAGTCGCTGCGCGCGGTGCTCGCGGACCGCTCGATCGACCCTTCGTTCCGCGTCAACGCGGGGTTCGAGCTGATCGGGCTGGGCCCGGAGTTCCACCGCGAGGTGACCCGGCACCTCACGGAGATCGCCACTCGGCACGCCGACCCCGAGGGGCGGATGACGGCGTGGCGAGCGCTGCGGCGACTGGGCACCGACCTCCGCGAACGGGCGTCCGAGGCCATGCTGGCGCTGGTCAGGCCGGAGCAGGCCCCGCTGTGGGCCTCCTACCGGGACTACCCGGTGTTCAACCAGTTCGACGTCGTGGACCCGGACGCGTTCGCCGAAGCGATGACCGCGGTGCTGCACGACCCCGCGTGGGACGGCCAAGCGCGGATCAACGCGGTGAGGAACCTCATCGCGTTGGGGAGCCGGCGCGTCCGCCGCAGGATGGCGGACGAGGTCGTCCGCCTCGTCGGAGCACCCGAGACACCGGATTCCGAGTTGCCCCGGCTGGCGGCGGAGGCGGGCAAGCTCGGCAGTGGTTCACGCGCGCAGGTCGTGGCCGCGTTGCGGGCTGTGGCGATGGGCCCCCGGGCAACGGCTTCGACCGTGTGCCAGGTGGCCAAGGCCATGGAGAACGTGGACCACTGGGCGGACACCGCAGTGGTGGCGCGCTTGAGGGACATCGTCGCCGACGAGCTCCTGCCTCTGCCCGATCGCCGTGACGCCGCGCTGGCACTGGCCCGCGCGACACCGGACGCGATCGAGTCCGCTGTCGCCGTGGTGATGCGTGAAGGCGCGGACGGCACGTTCGGCTGGGAGTCGCGGATCCGCTCGCTGGCCGCACTGGGCGCGGACGTCGCACCCGCACTCCGCAGTTACCTGGCAGACGCGGACAGCCGCCAGGACAAGCGACTCGTCGCAGCTTCCGCGTTGGTGGAGCTGCGCCCCGACCTGCGGGAGGAAGCGCTCGCGGAGATCCGGCAGCAGGGCACCGACGAATACCTGGACCACGACAACCGGATCGACGCGGTGACACGGCTCGCCGAGCACGACCCGACCACCGTGGCCGCGGCGATCGCCTTCCAGGAGGAAACGCTCGCCGACGAGTCGCTCCCGGTCTTCAGCCGCGTCGAAGCCGCGACCAAGCTCGGGCCGCTCGACCCCGCGCTGATCGAGAAGGCGCTGGCCGCCCTGCGAAGGTTCACCACGAGCACCGAGTTCACCACGGACGAACGCACCTTGGCCGTCACGTGGTCGGTGCACGGGTTCCCGTCCCGCGGTCCGGAAGTGCGGCAGGCGGTGTCGGTCCTCCTCCACGATCCCGCAACCCGGCCGATCTACCATCGGTGGCTGGCATCGTTCCTGCCGGGTAAGAGCCGAGTCGATGCCGAACGCGAACTCCTGCTCGACCGCACCGCATCGCCCGACGAACGGGTCGGTGGGATCTCCGAGTGGCAGCAGTCGGCTCTGGCCGCCGATGCGGTCGCGATGTTGCGTGACGTCATGGCCGCCGTCGAGACCAGGCCCGCCGACCGGGTCAGGGCGGCCGAGGCGCTCGGTGCGCTGTCGCCGCGCTCGCGACCGGAAGCGATCGCCGTGTTGGAGCGGCTGGCCGACGACCCGGCCCTCGCCTACAACACCCGTCGGGGCCTTCTGCGCTTGGCGCCGCTGGGCCGCCCTGGACCACTGGCCGAGGACTACGCGGTTGCCCTCGACACCGGCCGGCCTCGGGATGAGCGCAACTCCGCCGTCAGTCGGATCCTCGGCCTCACCGGTGACACGCCCGACTCGTTGATCCCGGTACTGCGCGACCTGGTGGACGACGACCGGACGTCCGACGCGGACCGGGTGAAGCTGCTCTACGCCCTGCGGAGGTCGCACGGGCTGCAGCGGCTGCGCGATCTGCGTGACGACGAGCGGACCCGTCCCGCGACCCGATGGGCGGCGGCGGTCAGGCTTCGAGCGCATGCCGTGGACGATCGCGCCGTGGGTCTTCGAGTCCTGCACCGCATCGCCACCGATCCCGCGTGCCGACCGACCTTGCGGTGGCGGGTGGCCAAGGACCTGTTCGACTTCGGCGGGCCGGGTCGTGACGCGGGCGCCACCTGTCTGTGGGAGATCGCCACCGACGAGGCGATGCCGGCGCTCGTCCGCGTCCACGCCGCCGGTGCGCTCGGCCTGAAGCGTCCGGACCTGCGGACCGAGGTGGTGGAGCAGCTGAGGCGGCTCGCCGACGCCGAGAAGCCGCTGGTTCGTTTCCAGGTGCTCGACGCCGTCGGCGCGTTCGACCCGGTCGAAGGCGCGATCCGGCTGCTGGGGTTGGCGCGCGACCGCACGCCCGGCCCGGGGGTACGGCTGCGTGCCGCGTCCGCCGCCGCGCAGCACCGCCGGGACCGGAGGGAAGCTGCCGCCGTGGTCGCCAGGGAGATCGCCCACGACCCAGAGGCGCCGCGCCACGTCCGCGTCAAGGCGGCACGCGCCCTGGCACGGTGGAGCGACCTGTGCCGACCCGAGGCGCAAGGCTTGCTGCGCGACCTCGGCGTGGTCACCCCGGTCGTGGGCGGGCGGTGAGGGTTGTCGGTGGGCTTCGCCATGATCTCGGCGACGGGTCGAGGGAGGGGCGGGCGTGCGGACGTTGACGAGTGGTGCGGCCTGGGTGCACTACGGGCAGATCTACGTGGAGAGCGGGGACGAGTCGCCCGGGATGGCCGAGTGCTTCGGCGGTCAGGTCAACGGGTTGTGCGGTGGCGCGGTTCCCGGCGTGCTGTTCCTGGTGACCGGCCTGCACACGGGCGAGGTCGACTTCGCGGTGGAGTTGCACGACGTGCCGCCGCCGGTGGGCGACGCGTGGGAGGAGGTGGTGGAGGTGTCCTTCCGGCCGTCCGGGCCCGCGGCGCTGGTGGCGTGGGCGGGTGAGGAGTCGTGGCCGTTGGAGTTGGCGCCGGTCGACTACCGGGTTCGTTACTGCGCCACGGGCATGGACGAGGCCCGTGAGGGCGACGAGCCCTCACGCGAGCGCTACGTCCTCCAGTTCTGGCCCGCGCCGCCCGAGCCGGACCGGGTGGTGAAGGTGACCGGCGAGCACGCCGCCTACTGGCACCGGTTCGCCCGCGAGCAGCCACCGCCGCCCACGCCGGAGGAGAAGGCCGAGGCCGAGCGCCGGGCGCGGGAGGAGCGGGAACGGGCCGCGGCGGAGTCCCGGTTGCGGGCCGAGGAACGCGAGTGGGGCGGTCGGCTGCCGGTCGCACGGCTCCGAGAGCTGCGCGGCGCCGCGCTCGACCTCGCACCGCTGGACCGGCCGTTGGTGTAGGGGAGGGCCTATGTCTGACCGGACGCCCGTCGCGGGGTGGCGGGGTGGGGGGCATGGGGCGCGTCCGTCCAGGCGAGGCTGGCGGACATCGACTGGATCGCGCCCGCGCTGGCCGCCATGGACCGCGGCGAGCCGCTGCCCCCGCCGTTCGACGACGACCGCCGGCTTTGGGACCGGTTGCTCGCCGACGAACGGGTGCCCCACACGCTGGTGACCACGCCGGACGGCCGGCACGACGACTTCCTCCAGCAGGCCATGGCGCTCCCGGCGATCTTCACGACGCGGGAGCGGGACCCGTTGCGGGCGGCGTTGGACGCGGTCTGGACGGCCGTCGGCGCCTTCGGCCGCGGCCGGCACGGGCTGCTGTTCGCCGAGCTGCGACGGGCGTTCCCGGTCCTGGCGTGAGCGTCACCCGGCCGTGTCACGGCCGTGGTCGCGGAGCCGGAGGGCGGCGTCGAGTTCGGCGAACAGCGCGGTCGGGGCGGCGAGCCCGACCCGGTCGGCGATCACCGGCCACAGGCGGCGGCCCAGGTCCAGGGCCGCGCGCAGCGCCCCGACCAGCTCGCGCGGCGACGCGGCGGAGGTGGCCGCCCGCAGCCGGGCCACCGTGTCCGCCGACAGCTCCCGCTCGGCCCCGCGCGACGGGGTCAGCCAGTGCGCGGTGGACCTCTCGGCCAGTCGTGCCATCCACAGCAGGTGCCGCTGGGCGTGCCCGAGGGCGTCCCACGCCCGCAGGTCCTCGCCTCGCGCCGCCAGGTGGTGCGCCAGCACCAGCCAGTTGGCGAAGGGGTCGCAGTACCGCGCGACGGCCTCGGGGCTGTCGACCGGCGGCACGGGCCGCTCGGGCAGGCCGCGCAGCACCGGGGCCAGCGCTCCCCGGCGGTCCACCAGCAGCATCCGCTCGACCGGGGCGCCGCGCGCCGGCCACCGCGCCACGTCGGCGATCTCGTCCACGGTCGCGAAGTGGAACTCGCCGCGCACCAGGCCGGGGAAGAACGCCACGTACGAGCCGAACTCGTTGACCAGGCCGTAGCTGACCGGCGCGATGTCCGTGCACCACGACCGCGGGTCGATCCCGGCCCGCCTGCGCGGGGTGAAGAACAGCCAGAACTCGATGTCGCTGTGCTCGTCCGCCTCCCCGGCGGCGAACGAGCCGTACATGAGGGCGGCGTCCAACCCCTCGTCGTCCGCGCACACGTCGCGGACACGCGCGATCAGCTCTTCCTGGAACAGCACGCGAAGACTCAAGCACATCACGTACGTTCATTTGCGTACGCGGGACCAGCGCGCAGGTCGATGCCCCGGCACCCCTCCCCCGCCTAGCGTGGAGCGCATCGACGCCCCTCCCGGGGCGGTTCCCCGTTCACCTGCGGAGTTCCCGTGCGCCTACACACCCTGTCCCGGATCGTCACCACCCTGTACGTCTGGGTGGCCATGGTCGCCTTCGGCGGCATCCTGGTCGAGACGATCGTCATCTACCCCAACGTGTTCCACGACCCGCCCGCGTCGCTCGCCCGCGCGGTCGGGTTCTTCGAGGTCACGGGGCCGGCCGACCTGTTCCCGCCGATGGGCGCGCTGACCGTGGCGCTGGCCGTCGCGAGCGCGGCCCTGCTGTGGCGGGTCCGGCCGGCACGGCCGTGGGTGCTGGCGAGCCTGGCGTCGCTGGTCGTCGGCGAGTTCCTGTTCTCCGTGCTCTACTTCTGGCCCCGCAACGAGATCATGTTCACCGAGGGCATCGCGGTGCACTCGGCCGAGGTGCTGCGCCGCACGGCCGTGGAGTTCGAGACCGGGCACTGGGCGCGGTTGGCCGTGAGCGGTCTGACGGCGGTGCTCGCGTTCACCGCCCACCAGCGGTCCCGCCGGGCCGAGGCGCCGGCGTGAGCCGCCGCACGGGGCTGCCCGCGACGTGGCTGTGGACGCCGGCCCTGCTCGGCGTGCCGCGCGTGGCCGCGCACGACCTGCGGTTGGTCGGGCCGGCGGTCAACGCGGTGCTGGTGTTCGCGCCGCTCGTGATCTGGGTGGCCGTGGCGCTGTGGCGACGGGTGCCGAACCCGTTCGTGACCCTGCTGGCGGTCGGTGTCTGCCACGGCGTGCTGCTCGCGGCGACGCACCAGCTGCTGTGGACTCAGGCTCTCGCCGACGTGCCGCCCCCGGTGTTCGGGGAGGCCGTGTTGCGGATCGCCGCCGCGCTGAGCAGCCTGGTCACCGGCACGGCGGTCGGCGCGGCCGCGGGCGTCGTCGCGTGGCTGGTCGCCCGACTGGTGCCCGCGTTCCGCACGCGCCGGCGAGAGGAGGGGTCCTGACCGACGGGCGGCAGGTGGCGGCCGACATCGCGCTCGCCGTGCTCGTGGTGGTCGTGGTCGGCGCGACCATCGCCGCGAACATCGGCGACACGTCCCCGCCCGACCCCGTGGCCTACGCGTTGGCCGTGGTGCTCGGCGGGGTGATGCTCGTGCGGCGGCGGTGGCCGGTCGGCACGCTGCTGGCCACGACCGGTGTGCTGCTGGCCTACTACACGACGTCGTTCCCGCCGGTGGGCCTGGCGGTGCCGGTCGCGGCGGCCCTGTACTCGGCCGCCGAACGGGGACGGGTGCGGTGGGCGGTCGGCGTGTCGGTGGCGCTGCTGGTGGTCTCGACCGCCGCCCGCGCGCGGGAGGGCGACGACCTGGCCTACCTGCTGGGGTACGAGTTCGTCGGCTCCGCGGCGCTCATGGCCAGCGTCATCGCGCTGGGCGACGCCGTGCGGTCGCGGCGCGGCTGGCGGGCCGAGGTGCGGCGGCAGGCGCGGGCGGCGGAGCTGGAGCGCGAGCGCGAGGCCGCCCGGCGGGTCGAGCGGGAACGGGTGCGCGTGGCGCGCGACCTGCACGACCTGCTGGCCCACACGGTGTCGGTGATCTCGCTGCACGCCGACGTGGCCCGCGAGGCCCTGGAGGACGACCCGGACACCGCCCGCCGCTCGTTGGCCGCCGTCCGCGCCGCGTGCGGCGACGTCGTCCGCGAGCTGCGGGCCACCGTACGCGCGCTGCGGGCGTCCGACGACCGCGCGCCCGTGCCGGGGCTCGACCGGCTGGACGACCTGGTCGCCTCGACCCGCGCCGCCGGGTTGGACGTGCGGGTGGAGGTCACCGGGTCGCGCGTGCCGCTGCCCGCCGTGGCCGACGCCGCCGCCTACCGCGTCGTGCAGGAGTCGTTGAGCAACGTGCTGCGGCACGCCGACGCCCGCGTCGTCCACATAGGATTGCGCTACTCCGGGGACGGGCTGCGGTTGACCGTCCGCGACGACGGGCGCGGACCGGACGGGGAGGGCGCCGGTTGGGGGATCATCGGCATGCGTGAACGGCTCGCGCTGCTCGGCGGCACGCTGCGCACCCAGGCCCCGCCCGGCGGCGGCTTCCTGGTCGAGGCCGAGTTCCCGCCGGTGGAGGCGTCGTGATCCGGGTCGTGCTGGTGGACGACCAGCCGCTGGTCCGGGAGGGCCTGCGCGCGCTGCTGGACCGCGCCGAGGACATCACCGTGGTGGGCGCGGCGGCCGACGCCTCGGCCGGGGTGGCGCTCGTGCGGCGGGAACGGCCGGACGTCGTGCTGATGGACATCCGCATGCCCGGCGGCGACGGCATCGAGGCCACCCGGCGCATCGTGGCCGACCCCGGGCTGCGGCACGTCCACGTCGTCGTGCTGACCACGTTCGACACCGACGAGCACCTGCTGGACGCCGTGCGCGCCGGCGCGGCGGGGTTCCTGCTCAAGGACACCTCGCCCGACGACCTGCGCGCCGCGGTCCGGGTCGTGGCGGGCGGCGACGCCCTGCTGTCCCCCGCCGTGACCCGACGGGTGATGCGCGCGGCGGCGGCCGGTCCCGCGCCGCGTGCCGCCGACCGGCTCGCCGCGCTGACCCCGCGCGAACGGGAGGTGCTGGCCGAGGTCGGCACGGGCCGGTCGAACGCGGAGATCGCGGAACGGCTCGTCATCAGCACGGCGACCGCCCGCACGCACGTCGGCCGGCTGCTGGCCAAGCTGGGCGCCCGCGACCGCGCCCAACTCGTCGTCCTCGCCTACGAGACGGGCCTGGTCTCGGCCGGGCAGTCCTGAACCCGACGATCCCGAACCCGGCGACCTCGGCACCCGCCGGCGCGGCTGTGGTGCCACAGTGGACGGTGGAGGCCACCCCGGAGGGAGGTGCCGATGAAGGGCCGCACGACCGCCGTGGTCGCCGTCTGCGCCGCCGCCGTCCTCGCGGCGGGCGTCATCGTCTGGCGGCCCCGGTCCGACCCACCCCCGCCGGACACGCCCGCCGAGCCCACCGTACGGGTGAACGTCACCGTCAGCGACCACGATACCGACCGCGGCTGGTTCCTGATGGCACCGCAGGAGGTGGCCGACCGGACGCCGCCCGCGGACGTCGTGGACTGCCGGGGCCTGCACGCGTGGGCGTTGCGCGAGGGCGCGCTGCCCGTCGGCGACGCCGCGCACACGATCACGCTGTCGGCCGACCGCCGCACCACGATCGAGAGCACGTACGTGCGGATCGTCCCCGACCCCACGCCCTACCCCGGCGACGACCGCGCGGAGGCGCCGGTCGTCCGGCTCCGCTGCCTGCCCGAGCCGGCCGCGACACCGCCGCTGACCAGGCCCGACCGGGTCGACTTCGCGGTGAACGGCGACGCCGCGCCGCGCACGTTCCCCGAGCGGCACGAGGTGGGGCCGGGCGAGGACGCCCGGTTCGACGTCGTGGTGGACCTGACGGGCACGACCGGCCCGTTCGCCTACCGGGTCGAGGTCGGCGTGGTGGAGGGCGGCGGGTTCCGCATGGTCCCGGTGAACGACGGCGACGACGTCTTCTTCGCCACCGAGGACGGCGGCGGCATGGGCTACCGGCCCGCGACCACCACGTGGACGATGCACCCCGTCCGCACCCGGACCGCGTGCCCGCCGATGACCGACCCCGGCCCGGAGGTCACGTGCTCCTGACGGCCCGCGGAGGACACGACTGCCGGATTGTCGGCCGTCCCGACCGGGTGGAACCATGCGCCATGACTGCGCTGCCGAAGTACTCGGTCTACCACTCCGCCGTCCTCGACGCCGACGCCGACGAGGTCTGGGCGCAGGTCCGGGACATGATGGTGCTCCTCGACATCGTCTTCGGCGACGGCATCGAGAACGCCCGCTGGACCCACCGGGGCTCGGTCGGGAAGGTGCCCTCGCGGTTCGGGTTCACCCTCCTGCCGGGACACGACCCGGCGGACGAGGAGGTCGTGGGCCGGTCCGAGCCGGACCGGTCGCTGACCTACCGCTCGGTCGGGCAGGTGCTGTTCATCGTCGACTACCTGGCCACCTACCGGGTCCGGCCGGTGACCAGCGAGCCGGGCCGCAGCTTCCTCGACTGGCGGCGCGAGTTCCGCGTGGTGCCCGACGCGCCGGCCGGGTTCGTGGCCGACCTGGAAGCCCTCTTCGCGCGGGAGATCGCGAACGTGAAGGCGCACTTCGCGGCGTAAGGGCCTCGATCCGACACCAACGGGTGATGTCGCCACCCCCAAGTTGGATCTTGCTGGCCGCGGCGCGCGTCGGTCGGCACGCTCGACCGCATGGAGCACAACCCTTCCCGATTCGACGGCCGGATCGCGCTCGTCACCGGCGGCACGAGCGGCATCGGGCTGGCGACCGCGCGGCGGTTGCTGGCCGGGGGCGCGCACGTGGTCGTCACCGGGCGCGACAAGACCCGGCTGGACGTCGCCGTCGAGGCCCTGGGCGGCGGCGACCGGGTCCTGGCCCTGCGCGGCGACGTGGCGAGCGCGGCCGACCTCGACGCGGTGGCCGAGGCGGTCCACGACCGGCACGGGCGGCTCGACGTGGTGTTCGCCAACGCGGGCGTCGCGTCGTTCCAGCCGGGCGGCGAGGTCACCGAGGCGGAGTTCGACCACCTGGTCGAGATCAACTTCAAGGGCGTCTTCTTCACCGTCCAGAAGGCGCTCCCGCTGCTGTCCGACGGCGCGGCGATCGTGCTCAACGCGTCGTGGACCGCGCACCGCGGCATGGCCGGCGCGGCCCTCTACTCGGCGACGAAGGCGGCGGTGCGCAACCTGGCGCGCACCCTCGCCGCCGAGCTGGCCCCGCGCGGCATCCGGGTCAACTCGGTCAGCCCCGGCTACATCGAGACGCCGATGTACCACGCGCACGTGGCCGCCGACGCGCGTGACCGGATCGTCGCCACGGTCGCCGCGGGCCGCCTGGGCACGGCCGAGGACGTCGCCGACGCGGTCGCGTTCCTGGCCTCCGCCGAGGCGTCCTACGTCAACGGGCAGGACCTGGTCGTCGACGGCGGCCTGGTGACCGCGATGGTGGGGTGACCCCGGGCGCGGCTCGCCGGGCCGGATCCCCCTGCCGCTCAACGGGTCACCGACCGTGGGTGGACGTCCGGCGTCGGAGCCGACCGACACCCAGGGTGATCCGTCACCGCCGATCGGGGTGAGGCTAACCTTCCGGGTGATCCACCTGCCGTCCCTGGGGAGAGGCGGACACCCTCCGTGAGCTACGCAGCCGAGATCAGCCGTGCCAACCCGTCCTGCTTCGTGTTCCTGGTCGACCAGTCGGCCTCGATGAACGACCCGATCGGCGGCGCGCACCGGCGCAAGGCGGACGTGGTCGCCGACGCGCTCAACCGGCTGCTGGCCGAGCTGAGCGTGAAGTGCGCGAAGGAGGAGGGCGTCCGCGACTACTTCCACGTCGCCGTCATCGGCTACGGGCACGCGGTCGGCTCGGCGTTCACCGGGCCGCTCGCGGGCCGCGAGCTGGTGCCGCTCAGCCAGGTCGCGGACCAGCCCGCGCGGGTCGAGAAGCGGGTCAAGGAGGTGCCCGACGGCGCGGGCGGGGTGGTGGAGACGATCACCCGCTTCCCCGTCTGGGTCGACCCGGTCGCCCACGGCCCGACGCCGATGTGCCGGGCGCTGGCCACCGCCGAGTCGCTGGTGGCGGACTGGGTCACCCGGCACCCGGACAGCTTCCCGCCGATCGTGCTCAACCTGACCGACGGCGACTCCACGGACGGCGACCCGGCCGGCGCGGCGTGGGCGGTGCAGACGCACGTGACCGCCGACGGCGCGGCGCTGCTGTTCAACCTGCACGTCTCGGCCACCACCGCGGTCCCGGTGACGTTCCCGGACACCGACGCCGACCTGCCCGACGCCTACGCGCGCACCCTGTTCGGCATGTCCAGCCCCCTGCCGCCGCACATGCGCTTCTACGCGATGCAGCAGGGCATCACGGCGGGCGACCGGACGCGCGGGTTCGTCTACAACGCCGACATCACCTCGCTCGTGCAGTTCCTGGACATCGGGACGCGGGCCACGGACCTGCGCTGAGCATGACCACCACCTCCCTCCGCGTGCCCAAGCGGGACCACACCCCGCAGGAGTGCGAGGACGCCGCTCTCGTCGTGCCCGCCGGGCCGGGGACGCCGCTGGTCGCGGCCGTGGCCGACGGCGCGTCGGAGAGCCTGCTCGCGGGCGAGTGGGCCGGGCTGCTGACCCGGACCGTCGCCGACCTCGCCCGCGACGACGACCGCGTGCCGCAGGACCCGGACCGCTTCGCGTCCGCGCTGGCGCGGGCCGGCGAGGCGTGGCGCGAGTGGCTGGCCGGGTACGTGGCCGACCGGGAGGCCGCCGGGCGACCCCTCGCCTGGTACGAGGAGCGCAAGCTCGACCGCGGCGCGCACGCGACCGTGCTCGTCGCGCGGTTCGACCGCGACCCGTCCGGGACGACCCGGTGGGCCGCCGCCGCGATCGGGGACAGCTGCCTGTTCCACACCCGCGACGACCGGCTGCTGCGCGCGTTCCCGCTGACGTCGGCGGAGGCGTTCGACAACTCGCCCGGCCTGGTCAACGCGTTCGACCGGGACCGGGAGCGGCTGGCCCGGCACGCGCGGACGGCGTCGGGCGTCGCGGAGCCGGGCGACGGGGTGTTCCTGTGCACCGACGCGCTGGCCACGTGGTTCCTGCGCGTGGCCGAGCGCGGCGACCGGCCGTGGGACGCCCTGGGGAAGTTCACCCGGACCGGTGATCTCGACGGCTTCGCCGAGTGGTTGGCCACCGCGCGGGCGGAGGGGGTGGTGCGCGATGACGACGTCACGGTCGTCCACGTCGACCTCGGCTGAGGAGCCGACGCGCGCGTTCCCGTCCGGGGCGACCTACGTCGAGGCGTTGCAGGACACGGGGGTCTGCTTCCGCGGCACCGACCTGGCCGGCGCCGAGGTGCGCGTGGACGCGCTGGGCAGGCCGCGGGCGATCTCGGGCAACTTCGCCGGCGTCTTCTCGGTGACCGGCGCGGACGGGTCCCGGTACGCGGTCAAGTGCTTCACCCGCGAGGTGCCGGAGCAGGCGGCCCGCTACCGGGCGATCGGCGAGCACCTCGCCCGGCTGGACGCCGACTGGGCCGTCGGCTTCGAGTACGTGGACCGGGGCATCCTCGTGGAGGGCGCGTGGTACCCGGTGCTGCGGATGGAGTGGGTGGAGGGGGTCAACCTCCTGCGCTGGCTCGACCGGCACGTCGACGACCCGGCGGCCGTGTCGCGCGTCGCCGGGCGGTTCGCGCGGCTGGTGGCCGAGCTGGCGGAGGCCGGCATCGGGCACGGCGACCTCCAGCACGGCAACCTCCTCGTCACCGACGACGGCGCGATCACGCTGGTCGACTACGACGGCATGCACGTGCCCGCGCTGGCCGGGCTGCCCGCGACCGAGACCGGGCACCGCAACTACCAGTCGCCGGACCGCACCGCGGCCGACTTCGGCCCGGAGGTCGACCGGTTCCCGGCGTGGGTGATCTACCTGTCGCTGGTGGCCGTGGCCGCCGACCCGGCGCTGTGGCGGCAGCTGCGCGACGAGGACGCCGAGCACCTGCTCCTGGCCGAGTCCGATTTCGCCGACCCGGCGGGCTCGTTCCGGCTGGCCACCCTCACGGGGCACCCCGACGCGCGCCTGCGCGGGCTCGCCGAGCGCTTCCAGGACGTGCTGCTCCACCGGCGCGCCGCTCCCCCGCCGCTCGAACCCCTCGACGCCGCGGGGCCGACCTCGGCGGCCGACCCCACGCCGCCGGCGGACCGGGCGGAACCGCCCCCGGTGCGGTTCGGCCGGCGGTCGCCGGTCCTGGCCGCGCTGACCCGGGCGGTGCTGGTGCTGCTGCCGTTCGGGGTGCCGGCGGCCGTGTTCGTGGACGAGGCGCTCGCGGTCGCCGACGTGTCCGCGGCGCTGGCGTGGGTGGCGGCCACGGCCGCCGGCTACCGCCGCCGACCCGAGCACGGGCAGGCGCGGTCCGCGCGGGCGGAGGCCAAGCGGCTGCGCGCCGCCCGGCGGTCCGCTTCCGACCGGCTCGCGCGGGTGGACCGGGAGCAGCGGCGGATCGCTGAAACCTCCGCCGCCACCAGGGCCGAGCAGGACCGCCGGCGGCGGGAGCTGCGGCACCGCCACGACGAGCGCCTGCGCGCCCACCAGCGGGCCGTCAAGCAGCACCTCGACCGGATCGACCGCGACCGGCAGGCGTCGGCGGCGCGGGCGCACCTGGAGGAGCAGCGGCTGCTGGTGCGGCGGCAGAAGGAGCACCTGCGCGCCGAACTGGCCGGGTTCCGCCTCGCCGAAGCCGGGATCGACGGCGTGACCCGCACGTCGATCGGCAACCTGGACGCGGTCGGCGTCCGCACCGCGGCCGATTTCGTCGGCGTCCGCTACGAGGTGGACGGCCCCGACCGGGTGGCGGTGTTCGTCCTGGCAGACGGGCGCGGCGTCAGCGCGGCCGGGGTCGGCGAGGTGCTCGCCGGCCGGATCGACCACTGGCGGGAGCAGGTCACCTCCGCGGTCACGGCCGTGCGGCCGACCGCGGTGAGCCCGGCCGAGCGCGAGGAGCTGACCACGCGGTTCGCCGCCGAACGGGCGCGGCTCGACGCCGAGCACCGGCAGGTGCTGGCCGACGCCGACGCGGAGATCCGCGAGCTGCGCGCCGCCCTGCGCTCCGAACAAATCGCTCTCGCGGCCGAAATGAAAGCGGCCAACACGGGCACCGCACGCGTCCGCGCGGACCACGACCGCACAGCCACCGAAGCCGCCGTGCGCCTCGAACGCGCCGTCCAGGCGGCAGCCGAGGGCACCGTTCGGGCGAACGCGTTCCGGCTGATCACGTACCGCGGTTACCTCCGGTTCCTGCTCACCGGCCGGAGCTGACCACGCGGTCACCGAGCGCGGCCTGCGGTTTTCCGGTGCGACCAGGGCCCTGCACGCTCCGTTGGGCCATGATCGAGCGAACGCCGTGGCTACTCGGTGCAGTCATCGCCAACTGAGACCGGCACTTGAATCAAGGCGGCGAGATTCGTTGACATGTTTCGAGATGCTGCTCGAAACTTTAGGCGCGTTCGTCGTTCGGATCGTCGGTCCTGCACCCTGTCTCAAAGGAGAGTCGTGGTGAAGCTCAGTTCAGGCCGCCTGAGAATGCGGTCAGCGGTGGTGGTGCTCTCGGTGGCGATGCTCGGGTTGGCCGGGACGGTGACGGCGGTGGCCCTGTCCGCCCCCGCCGGTGTCGCGGCGGGTGACGTGGTGGCGGCGGCCGGGGTGGAGGACGACGGCGCGGACTGCCCGGTGACCCTGCCGGGCTCCTACCCCTCGACCTCCCGGCTGCCCGACCCGTTCACCAGGCTCAACGGCCAACGGATCACCTCCCGCTCGGACTGGCGCTGCCGCCGTGCCGAGATCCGCGAGATGGCCGAACGCCACGTCTACGGCGACAAGCCCGCCAAGCCGACCGTGACCGGCACCGTCACCACCAGCGCGGTCACGGTCAACGTCTCCCACAACGGCCGCAGCGCGAGCTTCTCCGCCGGCGTGCAGTTGCCGTCGGGCACCGGCCCGTTCCCGGCGGTGATCGTGTACGGCGGGTTCGGCGGCGACACCGCCACCATCCGCGCCGCCGGCGCGGCCACCATCACCTTCGACCCCTACACCGTCGGCCGCGAGGGCACCCCGCGGAACAACAAGCAGGGCGCGTTCTACACCCTCTACGGCAACACCAGCCCGACCGGCCTGCTCATGGCCTGGGCCTGGGGCGTCTCCCGCATCATCGACGTGATCGAGCAGTCCGGCGGCACCGTCCTGCGCCCCGACATCGGCGTCACCGGCTGCTCCCGCTTCGGCAAGGGGGCCTTCGCCGCCGGCGTGTTCGACCAGCGCGTCGCCCTCACCATGCCCATCGAGTCCGGCACCGCCGGCGTCCCGATCTACCGCGGCGTCAACGCCGAAGGCGGCCAGACCCTGGCCAGCGCCTACGGCGAACAACCCTGGTTCGGCGACGCCTTCAGCGCCTACACGGGCAACCCCAACGCCGCCCCGATCGACACCCACGAGCTCGTCGCCATGATCGCGCCGCGCGGCCTGTTCATCATGGACAACCCCCACATCGCCAACCTCGGCCCCCGCTCCGCCTCCGTCGCGGCGTTGGGCGGGGCCGAGGTCTACAAGGCCCTCGGAGCCGGCGACAACCTGCTCTACCACTCCAACGTCACCGACGGGAACCACTGCGCCAACCGCGCCGAATGGCGCACGCCCCTCCAGCAGGCCGTCGCCAAGTTCCTCCGCAACACCGGCACCTTCACCGGCGGCGTGACCATGCACAGCAAGGCCACCGGCAACCTCGCCCAGTGGCGCGACTGGACCACTCCGACGTTGGGCACCGGTCCGACCAGCACCACCACGACCACCACGACCACCGGTGACACCACGACCACGACCACCACTACGACGACGACCACGTCGCAGCAGCCGGGTGGCTGCACGGCGACCGTGTCGCTGAACCAGTGGACGGGCGGCTTCGTCGCCACGGTCAAGGTCACGGCCGGCGCCTCGCCGATCAACGGCTGGACGGTGACCATGGCGCTGCCGTCCGGCGCCACGGTCACGAACTCGTGGAACACCACCCGCAGCGGCACGAGCGGCACGGTGAGCTTCGGCAACGTCGGCTTCAACGGCGCGCTGGGCGCGGGACAGTCGACCGAGTTCGGCTACCAGGCCACCGGCAGCGGCTCGGGCATGACGCCCACCTGCGCCGCGAGGTAGTCCGGCCCGCCGACGGGACCGGTCCGGCGCCCACGCCGGGCCGGTCCCGTCGCGCGTCACAGCCGCCCGGGGATGACAACGGGGCGCGGGAGCGTTCACCCTGGTGCACATCCATCGGATCGAAGAGCGGAGCGACCACATGGCGAGCGTGACCGAGAAGGCCGTCCTCGCGGGCGGGTGTTTCTGGGGCATGCAGGACCTGTTCCGCCGGCACCCGGGCGTCCTCTCCACCCGTGTGGGGTACTCGGGCGGCGACGTCCCGAACGCGACCTACTACAACCACGGCAGCCACGCCGAGGCGATCGAGATCGTCTTCGACCCCGCCCGGCTGAGCTACCGGCAGATCCTGGAGTTCTTCTTCCAGATCCACGACCCGACGACGCGCAACCGCCAGGGCAACGACGTCGGCACCAGCTACCGCTCGGCGATCTTCTACACCGACGACGAGCAGAAGCGGGTCGCGGAGGCGACCATCGCCGACGTGGACGCGTCCGGCAAGTGGCCGGGCAAGGTCGTCACCGAGGTCTCCCAGCTGGGTGACTTCTGGGAGGCCGAGCCGGAGCACCAGGACTACCTGGAGCGGTACCCGAACGGGTACACCTGCCACTACGTCCGGCCGGAGTGGCAGCTCGGCGAGCGGTGAGCACGGCCGTCGAGATCGTGGCGCTGCACGTGTCCCCCGTGCACGCCTACGAGGGACGGCCCGGCGACGGACCGCGACCCGATCCCGAGCCGGTCTCGCGCGATCGCGTCGTGGTCCGGGCGGGCCTGGGCCTGGAGGGCGACCGCTACTTCAACCACCCCGCCCACCGCACGGCCGCGGTCACCGTCTTCGCCGTCGAGTCACTGGAGTCCGCCGCCGCCGACCTGCGCCTGGCCACCGTGCCGAGCCCGCTGGTCGTGCGGCGCAACATCGTGCTACGCGGCCTCGACGTGGACGCGCTGGCCCGCCACGCCGTGTTCACCCTGGACTCCGGCGACGGCCCGGTGCGGTTCGAGACCCACCGCCCCGCGAACCCGTGCGGCTGGATGAACGCCGTCATCGCGCCGGGCGCGCTGAAAGCCCTGCGCGGCCGCGGCGGCAAGCGCTGCGTCCCCCTGGACGACGGCCTCCTCCGCCTCGGCCCCGCCACCCTCACCACCTGATCCGGTGCGTCCGCACCCTCGCTGTTCCACGGTCGGACTCGTTCCCCGGCTTCACCGACTCGCCGTGCACATCACCGGGCCTGCCGCGTACCAGTACTCAATCCATCACGATGGCCCTGCCGGCCAGGCAACCGCACGCGCGGTCATCGTCGAGGTCGACCAGGTCACGCGGCACAGGACAATCTCTGCGCCGTCCCACCCGGTGCGGACGTAGCGGCTGCTCCTGGTTCGACGCCTGCTCTGTGAGCCCCGGCCCTGATCAGCTCTTCGGCTCCCGCCCGATCGTGGTCGAACTCGGTACCCGGATGCTTCACGAGCTGCTGTCCCGGTGATGCCACGGGCAAGAGCTGGTCCACCTGAGCGACACCCGCAGCGCGGCACCCGGCACAGCGGGTCGCATCACGGGTACGTGCACGACGCGCGGCGAGTCCTGCGGCGCTCGACACGGGCACCACCGAACCATGGCACGCGAATACCCCGCGCGCACGCAATGACGGTTTGTTGAATAGCTTGACCGCCCGGATCTACACTGAACCCGGCAAGGGCGATACGTTCCCGATCTGCAGGGAATATTCCACACCGGGGGGGATCGACATGCTCGCCATGCGAAGTCTTTCCATTGTCGCCGGAATTATCGTGACACTGTTCGTCGGCCAACCTCCAACTCACGCCGAAAATCTTACCGCAATAAGCGGCAACCTCCGGACGACATCGACCGTTCAGTCGATGGATCCGTTGACCGCGGCTTGCAGCGCCACGGCCACAGTGGCAGTCATGATCCGAACAAGCAAATCGTCCACAGCCACCGCAGTCGGTCAGCTCAACCCCGGACAGTCGTTGCCCGTCTCAGGCGGCGCCTGCACATACGAGACAGGCGGCTCGTACACAACCTGCCCCGTGAATGACAACACATGGGTCCCCGTGCAGTACCAGGGCACAAAGCGATACGTGGCCCGAATGTGCGTCTCACTCGGCTGACGTGCGATCGCCGGACAGCTGACCGTCCAGCAAACATGACCATCGCGGGATCCTGTTCAGCGGGAGAGAAGTATGCCGATACTACGCGTCCTTGTTGCCACGATGATGACCATTCTCATCAGCCTCGGGGTCACTACTGCACAAGCGGACACGAATGAAGTTGCAGTGACATGCAGTGGCTGGAGCACCAGGACGGACTTCGACGGCACGGACCAGGTGAAGTATGACCGGAAGGGGTACATTCGCAGTGGCCCATACGGCGAATGTGCGCCTGTTCGCGTGTTGGACCCCGGTACCGAGGTGGACACGATCTGCTACGTCACGAACGACTATAACAACACATGGAGCCGCGTCCACGTTTCCAACCCCTCGACCGGCCTACACTATCGGGGATGGATTTACGACGTCAGCCTTATCGGCAACGGTAGCGGCCGGAGGTGCTGACCGGTCTACGACCAGAGAGTATCCGCGAGGCCGGAACGACACCGATTGTAAGACTCACGTGGACTGCGCGTGGGCGCGGTGGAATGACTTCGGTCGCCCGAACTGGCAGCGCTTCGGCGTCACGGTGGGCGCGTCCGACGCGATGACGATTCGGATCGACCGGAAGGACAAGGCGCTGACCCGGTGACGTACACGGTGCTCAGACGTGGTCACCCCGGACGGGGGTGGACGGCCGCGGCCGTCC